>NZ_JAYSBG010000140.1:0-8665 GCF_041915505.1 Rhodoblastus sp.
CGATGAAGAAGAAATTATAGGCGAGAAAGGAGAGAAACGAGGCGGCGATCGCGGATAACAGGCCGAAACGCTCGGCGCAGACCAGCACGGCGAGCAGGAAGACCATGGAGAGATTGGGCAGCCGCAGCACGGCGTTCAACGCCTCGCCGACGCCGACCGCGACGGCGACCGCCGCGACCGCGCCGATCAGCCCGGCCTCCATCCGGCGGCGCAGGACGGCCCGCCATTTCAGCCGCAGGCCTCGCGCTTTCGGCGCGGGCGCCTCGGGCGCGGCGATGATGTGGATGGGGATGTCGGTGGATTGCCGGACGATCTCATAGGCGAAATCGCGACGCAGCCAACGCCGCCAGAATTTTCCGCGCGCGCGGCTGACCATGATCTGCGTGACATTTTCGCGCCGCGCATAGCGCAGGATTTCGCCGACCGCATCCGAGGCGGAGAGCCGCGCCGTCTCGGCCCCCAGGCGCTCGGCGAGGCGGAAGGCATGGTCCACGAAACGGACCTTGGCGGGGTCACTTTCCTGATGGCCTTCCGGCGCCACATGGACCACGATCCAGGAGGCGTTGAGCCGCGTCGCGAGGCGTCCGCCGGTGCGGACGACCGTTTCCGCCTGCGCGTCGGCGCCGATACAGACCAGCAGATGGTCCGAGGTCTCCCACGGTCCCTCGATCGCGGCCTGCCGCAGATAATCCGCCATCTGGTCGTCGACGCGGTCGGCGGTGCTGCGCAGAGCGAGTTCGCGCAAGGCGGTGAGATTGCGCGGGGTGAAGAAATTCTGCGTGGCGCGCCGCGCCGTTTCGGGCAGATAGACCTTGCCTTCGTGCAGCCGCTGGATCAGCTCGTCGGGCGTGATGTCGACCAGCACGACATCGTCGGCGCGTTGCAGCACGCGGTCGGGCACGGTTTCGCGCACGGCGACGCCCGTGACCTTGCTGACGACTTCGGCGAGGCTTTCGAGATGCTGGATGTTCAGCGCGGTCCAGACGTCGAGGCCGGCGTCGAGCAATTCCTCGACATCCTGCCAGCGCTTGGGGTGCCGGCTGTCGGGGGCGTTGGTATGGGCGAGTTCGTCCACCACGATCAGGGCGGGGCGGCGGGCCAAAGCCGCGTCTATGTCGAATTCCTCCAGCTCGCGCCCGCGATAGGGGATTTTCTTGCGCGCGAGCACCTCCTGACCTTCGAGCAAAGCGGCGGTTTCGGCGCGCTGGTGGGTCTCGACGAGGCCGATGACGACATCGGTTCCCTCGGCCTTGAGCCGTCGCGCGGCGGCGAGCATGGCATAGGTCTTCCCCACGCCGGGAGCGGCGCCGAGGAAGACCTTCAATCTGCCGCGCCCCTCGCGTCCCGCAAGCGCCAGCAGCGCTTCGGGATCGGGGCGGCGGTCGCGCTCGCGTTCCGTCGCCATGCCTTATTTTAGCGCGTCCAGGGCCAGATTCAGCAAGAGCACATTGACGCGGGGCTCGCCGAAAAAGCCGAGCGTCGGCCTTTCGATATGAGCGGCGACGAGATCGCGCACCTTGGCGGGGTCGAGGCCGCGCGCCTTGGCGACGGCGGGCGCCTGCAACAAGGCGTTGTCCGGCGAGATGTGCGGGTCGAGCCCGGAGGCCGAGGTCGTGACGGAATCGGCCGGGATCGGGCCGGTCCAGCCCGCCTCGCGCTTGGCGTCGGCCGCGGCCTTGACGCGGTCGATCAAAGCCTTGCTGGTCGGGCCGAGATTGGAGCCGCTGGAATTGGCGGCGTTATAGGGCGCGTCGACCGTCTTGCTCGCATCGTTCGGGTCGGGCGCGCTGGTCGCCGAGGGGCGCGACTGGAAATAGGTCGGCGAGGTGAAGTTCTGGCCGATCAGGGCCGAGCCGACGATTTTTCCATCGCGCATGACTAGCGAGCCGCCGGCCTGCCAGGGAAACAGCACGGCGGCGACTCCGGTAAGCGCGAGTGGATAGGCGAGGCCGGTGAGGGCGGTGAAGAGAACCAGCAGGACGATGGCGGGGCGAAGATGTTGCATTGGTTTTCTCATAGTTTCCGGGGATGCCCCTTCTCCCCTTGCGGGAGAAGGTGGCCCGAAGGGCCGGATGAGGGGGTGACCGCTTGGGCGAAACCCCTCATCCGTCTCGCCGTTGGCGAGCCACCTTCTCCCGCCATAGCCCGTTGAAGGACGGGCGTTCTATCGAACGCCCTAGGGGGAGAAGGGAGGCGCCTTCAAGCTAGGTGTAGCGCGGCGACGATCAGGTCGATCGCCTTGATCCCGATAAAGGGCGCGACCAGGCCGCCGAGGCCGTAGATCAACAAATTCCGGCGCAGCAAGGCCGCCGCGCCAACGGGACGATAGGCGACGCCCTTCAGCGCCAGCGGGATCAGCAGCACGATGATGATCGCGTTGAAGATCACCGCCGACAGGATCGCCGATTGCGGCGACGACAGGCGCATCACGTTCAGCGCGCCCAGTTCCGGATAAGTCGCGATGAACAAAGCCGGCAGGATGGCGAAATATTTCGCCACATCATTGGCGATGGAGAAGGTGGTCAGCGAGCCGCGCGTCATCAGCAGTTGCTTGCCGATCTCCACGATCTCGATCAGCTTGGTTGGATCGCTGTCGAGATCGACCATATTGCCGGCTTCGCGCGCGGCCTGGGTGCCGGTCTGCATGGCGACGCCGACATCGGCCTGGGCGAGCGCCGGCGCGTCATTGGTGCCGTCGCCACACATGGCGACCAGCCGCCCGCCGGTCTGCTCTTTCCGGATCAGGCGCAGCTTGTCCTCGGGGGTCGCTTCGGCGAGGAAGTCGTCCACGCCGGCTTCCGTGGCGATCGAGGCGGCGGTAAGCGGATTGTCGCCGGTGATCATCACGGTCTTGATGCCCATGGCGCGCAAGGCGGCGAAACGCTCGCGAATGCCCGGCTTCACCACGTCTTTGAGATGGATCAGGCCGAGCAGGCGGCCCTTGTCCGACACCGCCAGCGGCGTGCCGCCGCTATGGCCGATGCGCTCGACGCCGGCCTTGAATTCTGGCGGCGTCGACTCCTGCGGCAGGCCGATGAATTTCAGCACTGCCTCGACCGCGCCCTTGCGGATCGAGCGCCCGCCGGCGTCGACGCCGGACAGCCGGGTCTGCGCCGCGAAAGGCACGATGGCCGGGGTTGCGCCGTTGAAATCGGGGTCGCGCGCGCCGAATTCGGTCTTGGCCAACGCCACGATGGAGCGGCCTTCCGGCGTCTCGTCGCCGAGGCTCGCGGCGAGCGAGGCTTCCGCCAGATCCGCCGCCGAGACGCCGGGCATGGGGATGAATTCGCTGGCCATGCGATTGCCGAAGGTAATGGTGCCGGTCTTGTCGAGCAGCAGCGTGTCGACGTCGCCCGCCGCCTCGACCGCGCGGCCCGAAGTCGCCAGCACGTTGAAGCGCACCAGACGATCCATGCCCGCAATGCCGATGGCTGAGAGCAACCCGCCGATGGTGGTGGGGATCAGCGTCACCAGCAGCGCCACCAGCACGGTCACGCCGACCACGGCGCCGGAATAAGCCGCGAGGCTCCACAGCGTCACCACCGCGATCAGGAAGATCAGGGTCAGGCCGGCCAGCAGGACGGACAGAGCCAGTTCGTTCGGCGTCTTCTGCCGCTCGGCGCCTTCGACCAGCGCGATCATGCGGTCGATGAAGGTGTTGCCGGGTTGGGCGGTGATGCGGACCTTGATCCAGTCGGACAGGACCGTGGTGCCGCCGGTCACGGCGCAGCGGTCGCCGCCGGCCTCGCGGATCACGGGTGCGGATTCGCCGGTGATCGCGCTTTCATTAACCGAAGCCACGCCCTCGATGATATCACCGTCCGAGGGGATGATGTCGCCGGCCTCGACCAGCACGACATCGCCGGCGCGCAGGTCGAGCGCGGGAACCTTCTGTATGACCGCGCCGAGATGGGCCGCGCCGTCCGGGTCCATCATGCGCTTGGCCATGGTGTCGGAGCGCGTCGCGCGCAGGGTCGCCGCCTGGGCCTTGCCGCGCCCTTCGGCTACAGCCTCCGCAAAGGTGGCGAACAGCACGGTGAACCACAGCCACAGCGCGATCTGGCCGGAGAAGGACGGCTCGCCATTGCCGAGGACCAGCGAGCGCGCCCAGAGCAGCGTGACCAGCGCGGCGACGGCCTCGGTGACGAAAATCACCGGATTGGCGGCGAGCTTGCGAGGGTCAAGCTTCTTGAAAGCCTCGACCGCGGCTTCGCGCATGATCGCCGGATCAAACAGGGAAAGCCTGTGTTTAGCTTCGGATTTCTGCGACATTTCAAGTTACCTCAGAAAGTCTTGCCGGCGAGCATCAACACGTGCTCGACGATCGGACCGAGGGCGAGGGCGGGGAAGAATTGCAGGCCGCCGACGATCAGGATGACGCCGACGACCAGGCCGACGAACAGGCCGCTGTCGGTTGGGAAGGTTCCCGCCGAGGCCTGCGCCTTCTTCTTCGCTGCGATGGAGCCGGCGATGGCCATGACCGGCACGACATAGCCGAAGCGGCCCATGACCATGGCGATGGCGGTGGTGATGTTCCACCACGGCGTGTTGGCGCTCAGGCCCGCGAAAGCGGAGCCATTGTTGCCGGCCGAGGAGGTATAGGCGTAGAGGATCTCGGACAGGCCATGCGGGCCGTTGTTGGCGAGGCTCGACAAGGCCGCCGGCAGCACCGCCGCCACCGCCGAGAAGCCGAGGATGGCGAGCGGCAGGATCAGCACGGCCAGCATGGCCAGCTTGATCTCGCGGGACTCGATCTTCTTGCCCAGAAATTCCGGGGTGCGGCCGACCATCAGCCCGGCGATGAAAACCGAGAGAATGGCGAAGACCACCAGGCCGTAAAGGCCCGAACCCACGCCGCCCGGCAGCACTTCGCCGAGCTGGATCAGGAACATCGGGATCAGGCCGCCGATGGGCGTCAGCGAGTCATGCATGGCGTTGACCGCGCCGCAGGACAGGCCGGTGGTGACGGCCGCATAGAGGGACGACAGCGCGACGCCGAAGCGCAGCTCCTTGCCCTCCATATTGCCATTGGCGGGATCGAGCCCAAGCTGGGTCAGCAGCGGATTGCCGTAGCTTTCCGCCCAATAGACGACGGCGACGGCGGCGACCAGCAGCACGCCGACGACCCGGACCAGAGCCCAGCCCTGTTTCTCGGACCCGACCATGCGGCCGAAAGTGACGAGCAGGCCAAGCGACACCGCCAGCATGGCCCAGATCTGGAGCAGATTGGCGACGGCGTCGGGGTTCTCGAACGGATGAGCGGCATTGGCGTTCAAGAAGCCGCCGCCATTGGTGCCGAGCTGCTTGATCGCCTCCTGGCTCGCCATCGGGCCAAGCGCGATGACCTGTTTGGCGCCTTCCAGCGTGGTCGCCTCGACCGAGCCGGCCAGCGTCTGCGGCGCGCCGGTGGCTAGAAAGCCGAGGGCGACCAGCAGGCTGATCGGCAGCAGGACATAAAGCGTCGAGCGGGTGAGATCGACCCAGAAATTGCCGAGCGTCGAGGCGCTGGCGCGGGCGAAGGCGCGGGTCACGGCCAAAGCGAGCGCAATGCCGGTGGCGGCGGAGAGGAAATTATGCACCGCCAACCCGGCCATTTGCGAGAAATGGCTCATGGTCGTCTCGCCGCCATAGGCCTGCCAATTGGTGTTGGTCAGGAAGCTGATGGCGGTGTTGAAGGCGAGATCGGGTGGGACATTGTCGAAGCCCTGCGGATTCAGCGGCAGATAAGCCTGCAGCCGCAGGATCGCGTAGAGCGACGCGAAACCGGCCGCTGAAAAAGCGAGCATGGCCAGGGTATAGGCAAGCCAGCCCTGCTCGCGCTCGGTCGAAACGCCGGCGAGGCGATAGAAAACGCCCTCGACGGGGCCGAGGACGGGCGTGAGAAAGGTGCGCTCGCCGGAAAAGACGCGCGCCATATAAAGGCCGAGCGGCCGCGCGGTGAGCGCGGCGAGGCCGAGGATCAGGCCGATTTGCAGCCAGCCGGACAGGGTCATTGCGAACTCCGGAAGGGTTTAGAAGCGCTCGGGATTGAGCAAGGCGAAAACCAGATAGATCCCGAGCAGGACGGCCACGACGAGGCCGAGGATCGGTTCGAACATTGCGGGGTCTCCTCAGGCGCGGGTCAGGGCGGCGGCATACAGCGCCAGCAGGCACATGAGCCCCAGGCCAAGGGCGACGAAGCCAAGATCGGACATGGCTGTTCCTTTCATTTTGCGCGGCGGAAATTGGCGAAAGCCGCATCAAATTTCGATGCGGAAGGAGGCCGCGCCGCATAAGGATTGCGTAAAGATGGCCGCGCGGCGTCGCACGACGGCAAAAAAATATCGTTGAAACAATGAATTGTGCGAAGTTCCTCACCGCCCGATGAGCGCGCGCGCTGCTGCGGAAGGCGTCGCTTTTTGGCGATTTGGCTCTTGAAGTTGCGCCGAAAGCCTTCTATTCAGCGCCCTCGTTGGATTCTACCGCCTGACATTCGGAACGAGGGCCATGGCCAAGGAAAAATTTTCACGCACGAAGCCGCACTGCAACATCGGCACGATTGGTCACGTTGACCACGGCAAGACGTCGTTGACGGCGGCGATCACGAAGGTTCTGGCTGAGACGTCGGGCGGCGCGACCTTCACGGCGTACGACCAGATCGACAAGGCGCCGGAAGAGAAGGCGCGCGGCATCACGATTTCGACGGCGCATGTCGAATATGAGACCGCGAACCGCCATTATGCGCATGTCGACTGCCCCGGCCACGCCGACTATGTGAAGAACATGATCACCGGCGCGGCGCAGATGGACGGCGCGATCCTGGTGGTGTCGGCCGCTGACGGTCCGATGCCGCAGACCCGCGAGCACATCCTGCTGGCCCGCCAGGTCGGCGTTCCGGCGCTGGTGGTGTTCCTGAACAAGGTCGATCTCGTCGACGATCCGGAACTGCTGGAGCTGGTCGAGCTTGAGGTTCGCGAGCTGCTGTCGAAATACGAGTTCCCGGGCGACGACATTCCGATCACCAAGGGTTCGGCCAAGGTTGCGCTGGACAACGGCGATCCGGAGCTGGGCTCCAAGGCCGTGCTGGCGCTGATGAAGACGGTTGACGACTACATTCCGCAGCCGGAGCGTCCGATTGACCAGCCGTTCCTGATGCCGGTTGAAGACGTGTTCTCGATCTCGGGCCGCGGCACGGTTGTGACCGGCCGCGTCGAGCGCGGCATTGTCAAGGTTGGCGAGGAAGTCGAGATCGTCGGCCTGAAGCCGACGGTGAAGACGACGGTGACCGGCGTTGAAATGTTCCGCAAGCTGCTGGATCAGGGCCAGGCGGGCGACAATGTGGGCTGCCTGCTGCGCGGCACCAAGCGCGAGGACGTCGAGCGCGGCCAGGTGCTGTGCAAGCCGGGTTCGGTGAAGCCGCACACCAAGTTTAAGGCCGAGGCCTATATCCTGACGAAGGAAGAGGGCGGTCGTCATACGCCGTTCTTCACGAACTATCGTCCGCAGTTCTATTTCCGCACGACGGACGTGACGGGCATCGTGACGCTCCCCGAGGGCACGGAAATGGTGATGCCGGGCGACAACGTCTCGATGGACGTGGCGCTGATCGTTCCGATCGCCATGGAAGAGAAGCTGCGCTTCGCCATCCGCGAAGGCGGCCGCACGGTCGGCGCCGGCGTCGTCGCTTCCATCATCGAATAATCAGGCGGGTTGCGCCGATGCGGGTTCAAAACCGCATCGGTTCGCTCAGAGGATGCAGAAATGAACGGACAAAACATCCGGATCCGCCTCAAGGCGTTCGATCATCGGATTCTTGACACGTCGACGAAGGAAATCGTCTCCACCGCCAAGCGCACCGGCGCTCAGGTTCGTGGTCCGATCCCGCTGCCGACCCGCATCGAGAAGTTCACGGTGAACCGCTCGCCCCACGTCGACAAGAAGTCGCGCGAACAGTTCGAAATCCGCACCCACAAGCGGGTTCTCGATATTGTCGATCCGACCCCGCAGACCGTCGATGCTCTGATGAAGCTCGACCTCGCTGCGGGCGTCGACGTCGAGATCAAGCTCTAATCTGGTATTGAGACGTTTTCATAACGTCTCGCGGCGCCTCTTCGCATGACGAATGCGCCTTAAAGGAAAGAAACAATGCGCTCAGGCGTCATCGCACAGAAGGTCGGCATGACCCGCGTCTTCACGGACAGCGGCGAACATGTCCCGGTCACGGTACTGAAACTCGACGGCGTTCAGGTCGTCGCGCACCGCACGCTCGAGAAGAACGGCTATACCGCCGTTCAGCTCGGCATCGGCCGCGCGAAGGTCAAGAACGTCTCCAAGGCCGAACGCAGCCGCTTCGCGGTCGCGAAGGTCGAGCCGAAGCTGAAGCTCGCCGAATTCCGCGTTGACGCGGATGGCCTGCTGCCGATCGGCGCCGAGATCACCGCCGACCATTTCGTCGTCGGCCAGTTCGTTGACGTCACCGGCACCACCACCGGCAAGGGTTTCGCCGGCCCGATGAAGCGCTGGAACTTCGGCGGCCTGCGCGCGACCCACGGCGTGTCTGTCTCGCATCGTTCGCATGGTTCGACCGGCGGCCGTCAGGATCCCGGCAAGACCTTCAAGAACAAGAAGATGGCCGGCCATATGGGCGTCGAGCGCGTGACCACGCAGAACCTGCGCGTCGTGCAGA
>NZ_JAYSBG010000141.1:0-8592 GCF_041915505.1 Rhodoblastus sp.
AGGAAACTGGGCGAATGGCGCGACGCCGGCGCGCCGGTCTGCGCGATGATGATCGGCGGCCCGGACGGCTTCGATCCGGCCTTCCGCGACCGGGCCGATCTGACGCTGGCTTTCGGCGCCATGACCTGGCCTCACCAAATTGTGCGTGCATTGGCGGCGGAACAATTGTTTCGCGCATTGACCATTCTCGCGGGCCATCCCTATCATCGAGCGTAAACCATTCACGCGAAAGGCGTAACAAAACCAGCCGCCCTTGGCGAAGGGCTTTGCAAGGAACTGGTCCGGAGCGTGCTCGCCGCATGATCGTCGATGAAAGTTTTGATTTCGCCCCTTGCGGGCTCGCCGTGCTTGCGCCTTCGGGCCGCTTCGTCCGGGTCAACCGGGCCTTTTGCGGCTGGACCGGCTTCTCCGCGCGCGACCTGCTGCGCGGCAGTACCTTCGCCGATTTGATCGACGCGGAGGGCGCGGCTTTCTTCGCCGACCTCGTCGCCGTGCTCGACCGGCGCCAGGAGGTCGACGATATTTTCCTGCTCCTGCGCGGCCGCTCCGGCGAGAACGTGCCGGTCTACGCCAGTTTCGCCTTGCGCCGCGACAAGACCGGCGCGCGCGGGACCACGATCCATGTCGCGACGACGCGCGGCGAGAGACGCGCCCTGGATGAAGCCGAGCTGCGTCGCGGCAGGCAGGCGACGGAGCAATTGGCGGCGATCGTGGCCAATTCCATGGACGCCATCGTCAGCGTCGACCCCGCCGGCCATGTGTTGAACGCCAACCGCGCCTTCAGCGAGATTTTCCAATATGAGCCGGCGGAGATCGCCGGCGCCGAACTGGCCGATCTGATCGTGCCACAGGAGGATCGCGCGGGCTATCTGAAGAAGCTGAGCGAGGCCGCCGTCAAGCCGTGCCGCGCGCGGGCCGTGCGGCGGCGGCGCAAGGACGGCGCGCTGCTCGATCTGTCCTTCTCTACCGCGCCGATTCGCGACGAAAGCGGCGACCTCGCCGCCATTTCCGTGATTTACCGCGACATCGCCCCCCTGACCCGCGCGGCGGAACATATCGAATTCCTGTTGCGCGAGGTGAACCACCGCTCGAAGAACCTGCTCGCGGTGGTGCAGGCGGTGGCGCGGCAGACGGCCCGGCTGTCGCCTTCGCCGGACGAATTCATCGAAAGGTTCATGGCGCGCCTCGCCGCGATCGGCTGCAGCCATGATCTGGTGGTGTCGCGCGACTGGCGCGGCGTGCAGATCGCCGATCTGACCAAGAACCAGCTCAGCCAGCTCGAAGCGAATGCGCGCGACCGGATCGCGATTTCCGGCGATTTCCTGGAGGTCAATCCGCGCGCGGCGGAATCCTATGGCCTCGCCTTGCACGAGCTTTCCACCAACGCCGTCAAACATGGCGCGCTGTCGGCGCCGGGCGGCAAGGTCGACCTGTCCTTCCAGCTCGACCGCGACGGCAAGCATTATACCCTGACCTGGCGCGAGAGCGGCGGGCCGGCGGTGCGGACGCCGGAAAGGTCGGGCTTTGGCGGAACCGTGCTGACCCGGATGGCGCCGCTGGCGATCCAGGGCGAATGCGCGCTCGATTTCACGCCAGACGGCCTGCGCTATCGCCTCTCGGCCCCGCTCGCCGAAATCGTGATGGGATAGGCGCGTTCAGGGCCGAACGCCCCATTGCCGGCGCGATCGGCGTCTTTAAGCTGGCTCGAAGCGATTCGGCCAGACGAGCGGCGATGACGGCGACAGGACAAGGCAGACGACGTCCGGCGGGAAGGCTCCTACCGAGGGCGAGGCGCGCCGGCTTTCGGCTGGCGGCCGCCGTGTTTTGCTTGGCCGGACTTTCGGGGTTTTCCGCGCGCGCGGAAAACCAGCCGCCGCCCGATCCGAAAACGGCCGATCTCGAAGCGCGGCGTCAGGCCTATCAGGGCGTGCAGGACATTCTCACGCAATCCGAGGAGCAGCGCAAAAAGATCGAGGCGGAGATCGCCTCCTATCAGAACGACCGCGCCGCCCTCGCCACGGCCTTGATCGACGCCAAGAAGAAGATCGACGAGGCGGAGGCCGCCTCCGCCGAGACGCAGGACCGTCTCGACACGCTGACCGGCAGCGAGGCCGCGATCCGACGCTCGCTGGACAGCCGGCGCGACGTGCTGGTCGCGGTGCTCGCCTCGCTGCAGCGCATGGGCCGCAAGCCGCCGCCCGCCTTGCTCGCCCAGCCGCAAGATGTGTTGCGCGCCATTCGCGCCTCGATGCTGCTCGGCGCGGTCCTGCCGGAATTGCGCGCCGAGACCGAGGCGTTGGCCGGCGACCTGCAGGATCTCGTCTCCTTGCGGGCTTCGATCGCGACCGAGCGGGCCGATCTGGCGCGCCAGATCGAGACGCGGCGCAATGAGCGCGCGCGGCTGGAGGCCCTGATCGAGGCGCGGCAGAAATCGATCGGCGCGGCGCAGGAGGCCTTGGCGGCCGAGCGCGCCCGCGCCCAGGCGCTGGCGGGCCAGGCCGCGAACCTCAAGGATCTGATCGCGCGGATGGAGGGCGAGTTGGATTCCGCGCGCAAGGCGGCGGATCAGGCGCGCAAGGCGGACGAAGACCGCGCCCGGCTGACCGAGGAGCAGGCGGCGGAGGCCAAGGCGCGCTTCGCCAATGCGCCGCAGCGCGACCCGGCGCGCCTCGCCCCGGCCATAGCCTTCGCCGACGCCAAGGGCATGCTGGCGCTGCCGGCGGCGGGCAATGTGATCAAATATTATGGCGCGCCGAGCGAATTCGGCGGGGTGGAGAAGGGACTTTCGCTCGCCACCCGGCCGCGCGCCATTGTTTCGGCGCCAAGCGATGGCTATATCGCTTTCAGCGGTCCATGGCGCACCTATGGACAACTCTTGATCGTGAACGCCGGCGGCGGATATTATGTCGTGTTGGCGGGCTTGGCGCGAGTCGATGTGGCGGTCGGGCAATTCGTGCTTGCCGGCGAGCCGGTCGGCGTGATGGGCGACGGGACGGCGAAAACGGCGGCTGCCGTCGCGATCGGGGCGACGCAGCCGGTTCTTTATGTGGAATTTCGCAAGGACGGGGCGGCGATCGACCCAGGTCCGTGGTGGTCGAAGTCGGAAATGCAAAGGGTTCGCGGATAATGCGCAAAACATCGCTGGTCTTGCTGGGCGCCGCCATCGGCGCCTCGGCCATGGTTATCGGGTCTCACGGCAATCTTCCCGTCGGCGGCTCGGCCGTGGCGGCGGCGGCTGACGTCTATCGCAATCTCAACCTGTTCGGCGACGTGTTCGAAAAGGTCCGCAACGATTATGTCGAGAAGCCGGACGACAAGAAGATGGTCGAGGCGGCGGTCGCGGGCATGCTGGCCTCGCTCGACCCGCATTCGTCCTATATGGACGCGAAAAGCTTCACCGACATGCAGGTGCAGACGCGCGGCGCCTTCGGCGGCCTCGGCATCGAGGTCATGCAGGAGGACGGCCTGGTCAAAGTGGTGGCGCCGATCGACGACACTCCGGCGGCGCGGGCGGGCATTCTCTCCGGCGATCTCATCACCGCCATCGACGGCGAGAGCGTGCAGGGCATGACGCTTAACCAGGCGGTCGACAAGATGCGCGGCGACGTCAACACCAATGTCAAGCTGACGGTCCTGCGCGGCCCGAAGAAGGACAAGCTCGACGTCAACCTGACCCGCGCGGTCATCCAGATCAAGTCGGTCCGCTCGCATGTCGATAATGGCGACATCGGCTATATCCGCATCACCCAGTTCACCGAGCAGACCTTCGACGGCCTCAAGGACGCGATGGCCAAGTTCCAGAAGGAAATTCCGGCCGACAAGTTCAAGGGCTATGTGATCGACCTGCGCAACAATCCGGGCGGCTTGCTCGACCAGTCGGTGGCGGTGGTCAACGCCTTTGTCGACAAGGGCGAGATCGTCTCGACGCGCGGCCGCAACGCCGACGAAACCCAGCGCTATAACGCCCGTCCGATGGACCTGTCGCATGGCAAGCCGGTGGTGGTGCTGATCAATGGCGGCTCGGCCTCGGCTTCCGAGATCGTCGCGGGCGCCCTGCAGGATCACAAGCGCGCGACCCTGATCGGCACGCGCTCCTTCGGCAAGGGCTCGGTGCAGACCATCATTCCGCTCGGCCAGAACAATGGCGCGCTGCGCCTGACCACCGCGCGCTATTACACCCCGTCGGGCCGTTCGATCCAGGCCAAGGGCATCGAGCCCGATATCGCCGTGCTGGAGGACGTGCCGGACGAGCTGAAGGGCAAGGACGACACCAAGGGCGAAGCCTCGCTCAAGGGCCACCTGAAGAACGGCGACGAGGAGGAGCACGGCTCGCAGGCCTATGTGCCGGCCGACGAAGCCAAGGACAAGGCTCTGCACGCGGCGTTGGATCTGCTGCGCGGCGTCAAGACGGTCGCCGATCTCAAGGCGGAAAGCGCCAAGGCGGAGGCCGACGCCAAAGCCGCGGACAAGAAGGACGCCGGCAAGACCGAGGCCAAATCCGAAGTGAAGCCCGAGGTGAAATCCGACGCCAAGCCCGATGCGCCGAAGACCGACGCCCCGGCGCCCGCCGCGCCTCAATCGTCCGAGCCGGTGCTTAAGCCCGGCCCGTCCGGCGACAAGTGATCCGGGTGTTGATCGCGGAATAAGCCTTCTCGACGGGCCCAGCCTGCTTCTCTAACGTGAGCAGGCTGGGCCCTTTCGATTCGGCCCTCTCGCAAAAGCGCCATGCTCGACGATCTCGACCGCCCCCTCGGCCAGGACCGCGAACCGCCGCCCGAAAAGGGGCGCGGTCGGCTTTGGCTCGGCCTGGCGGCTGTGGCGCTCGTCGCGGTCGGCGGGGCGGGCGTCGCCTTGCGGGGGAAGAATGCGGCGCCGGGCGGCGAGCCCGTGGCGGTCGCGCCGATCCAGCCCGCGCCGCCGCCGCCCGTCAGTCCCGCGCCGGCCGCGCCGCCTGCGGCCAATCCCGCCGGCGTCCGGATCGACGGCGTCGCCACGGCGGAACAGGTCGAGACCGAAAGCGGCGTCAAGATCTTCCGGGGCAATGGCGGCGCGCCGGGCGCGGTCATCATTCAGGTGCCCGACAGCGCCGGATCGCCGCCGCTGGCGCCCGCGCCGGACCGCCGTCTCGTCGAGAAGAGCCGTTTCGGCCTGTTGCCCCGACGCGGCAAGGACGGGGCGACTCCGGCCGAGGTCTATGCGCGGCCGCTCTCGCTGCAGCCGCCGATCAAGCCCGGAACGCCGCGCATCGCCATTCTGGTCGGCGGCATGGGGCTGAACGCGGCCGCGACCGATATGGCGATCCAGCGCTTGCCCGCCGCCGTGAGCCTTGCCTTCGCGCCCTATGGCGACGATGTCGAGCGGCAGGCCGGCGCGGCGCGCGACGCCGGGCATGAAATCCTGCTCCAGACGCCGCTGGAGCCATTCGATCTGGCGGATTCGCCCGGCCCCCATGTCCTGATGGCCAATGACGGGCCCAAGGCGCTCGACGATCTACGCTGGCAGATGGGGCGCTTCGTCGGCTATATCGGCCTGGTGAATTTTCTCGGCGGGCGTTTTACGGCGGATCGCGGCGCGACCCAGTTTCTGATGCGCGAATTGTCGGATCGCGGGCTCGATTATGTCGATGACGGCTCCTCGCCGCAGAGCGTGGCGGGGGAGGTCGCGGGGGCCAGCGGCGTCGGTTTCGTCAAGGCCGATTTGCGGATCGACGCGTCGAAAAGCCCCGAGGCCATTGACGCGGCGCTGTTCCGTCTGGAATCTCTCGCGCGGCAGAAAGGCGTCGCGGTTGGATTCGCCGCCGGGCTGCCCGAGGCGAACGAGCGCATCGTCCGTTTCACGGCCGATCTGGCGCGGCGCGGCGTGACGCTCGTGCCGGTTTCCGCGGTTATTGGCGCCGATACGACGGCGCGCAGTGAAAAAAGGTAATGGCTTATGGAGGTTCTGGCCTATCGTCCCTGTGTCGGCATCATGCTGCTCAATCCGGATGGTCTGGTCTTCGTCGGACGCCGCAAGTCCAAGCGCGCGGCCGACGTCATCCAGGCCGATCATGAATGGCAGATGCCGCAGGGCGGCATAGACGAGGGCGAGACGCCCTATCGCGCGGCGTTGCGGGAATTGCGCGAGGAAACGGGCGTGCGCAGCGTCAGCTTTCTGGCCGAATCGCCGGACTGGCTCAGCTATGACCTGCCGGGCGATATCACCAAGAAGACCTGGAAGGGACGGTTTCGCGGCCAGACCCAGAAATGGTTCGCCTTGCGCTTCACCGGCCGCGATTCGGAAATCAACATCGCTTCGCCGGACGGCCACAAGCCGGAATTCGACGCCTGGCGCTGGGAGCGGATCGAGCGCTTGCCGGAGTTAATCGTGCCCTTCAAGCGCCAGGTCTATGAGACCGTCTGCACCCGTTTCGCGACTTACGCGACGGCGTGATCTTGTGGGCGGCTCAGCCGCCGACGCGCCCCGCGCCGGCGCGGGCCACCGCATTGTCCGGGCTCAGGGCAAGGGCGCGCTGGTAATTTTCCGCCGCTTTCCGCTTGTCGCCCTGCTTTTCATAGGCGAGGCCGAGGCCGGCCCAGGCGTCGGCGTTGCGGTTGTCGACATTGAGCGCGGCGTTGAAATCCTCGATCGCCTTGTCCGGCTTGTTCAGCGCCAGCAGGCTCTGGCCGCGCGCCTGATAGGGCGCCGCCGCGAACGGGTCGCGGTCGATGGCGTTGTCGAAATCGCTGACCGCGTGCTGGTTGTCGCCCTGTTTCTGGTAGATCAGTCCGCGCGCGTGAAAAGCCTGGGCGTTTTCCGGATTGAGGCGGATGGCCTGATCCAGATCGCGCAGCGCCGGGTCGAGCTGGCCCTGGGCGCGCTCGACATTGGCGCGGCCGAGATAGGCCGGCGCGTGATTCGGATTGGATTCGATCGCGTGGGTGAAATCCTGCAGCGCGGCGTCATTGGCGCCCACCTGGCGCTCGGCGAGCGCCCGGTTGGTATAGGCGGCGGCGTGGCGCGGATCGAGCTTGATCGCCTGCGAGAAATCCGAGATCGCGTCGTTGTAGCGGCCGATCTTGGCATAGGCGACGCCACGGGTGTTATAGGCCTCGGGATCGCTCGGATTGGAGGCGACCACATTGTTGAGCGAAGCGATATTGGCTTCCAGCGCCTTGGGATCGGCGTTGGCGGTTTCGGCATAGCCGGGGCCGCGCTTGCCGCCGGGCACCGATTCGCAGCCGGCGAGAGGCGCGGCGAGCGTCGCGAGGGCGGCGATGATCAGATATTTGCGGAAAAATTGGCGATGGTCCGGCATATCGATCCCAATCGGCTTTGCGTCCGGTGCGGTCGTTCCCGCCGGGCTTTCGCTCTGAGGCGGCGGGCGGGGAGGGCGAGGCGACGCTAGCCCCGCATGGTGTATAAAGTCTTACCGGAAAGAGGGCCAGCCGAGAAAGCGCTCGCCGAAAACCCGAACGCCCCTCGCGCGACCGCGAAGGGCGTCATGAAGTCGTATCGGCCGGCGCTGGACTGACCGCCCGTCGAATCAGCGAGCGGACGGCTTGGCCTTCATGGGCAGCAGGCCTTCGCGCTGCATCTTCTTGCGGGCCAGCTTGCGGGCGCGGCGAACGGCTTCGGCCTGTTCGCGGGCGCGCTTCTCGGAGGGCTTCTCGTAATGACCGCGCAGCTTCATCTCGCGGAAAATGCCCTCGCGCTGCATCTTCTTCTTGAGCGCCTTGAGGGCCTGATCGACATTGTTGTCGCGAACGAGAACTTGCACGCCTGTTTCCTGTGTTCGTTGCGCCTTCCGTCGCCACGCCGCAGCGCGCCGAACGGGGAGCGTAAGGGGAAAATTTCGCCGTACGCTTACGGAGCGCCGGACCGTTGAAGCTGCGATAACAGAAAGCGGGGGCGCTGTCCAGACGCTTCCGGCCCGGCTGACCGGAGTTCGGCGTCTTCCCTAAGGGCAAGAAAACCGGGGGCCGGGCGCCGCCTTGCGCGGAAACTTGTGGTAGGATAGCCGACCTTAACCCTTTCCGCGCGCCAATTCGGAGCGGTCATGAATTTATTGGAAGCGCCAAAGCAGGGCGTGTCGAAACGCGCGGATTCCTCCGCGCTGGATTGTCTGACGATCGTCGGCGCCATGCATGGCCTCGAATTGACGGTCCCACAGATCGTTCAGGACAACGCCCTCGCCAGCGCCGAGGTTGATTATCCCCAGCTGGTTCATTGCGCCCGCCGCGCCGGCATGAAGGCCAAGGCGATTCGGCTCGACTGGGACGGCCTGACCCATCTGCGTCAGGCTCTGCCCGCCATCGTGCGGCTCAAGAGCGGGAACAGTCTGGTTCTGGTGGCGGTCAACGCCGAGGACCAGAACGCGCCGCTGAGCGTGACTCTGCGCGATCCCAACGCCGCCGATGACGCCTTGCTCGAAATCGACTGGCTGCAATTCCAGGAAGCCTGGTCGGGCGATGTCCTGCTGGCGCGCCGCAATTACGATCTGCAGGACGAGGAGCAGCCGTTCGGCCTCGGCCTGATCGCGAGCCTGGTCTTCCGCGAGCGTCGACTCGTGCGCGACGTCGTGATCTGCGCGCTGATCCTGAGCCTGTTCGCGCT
>NZ_JAYSBG010000142.1:0-8522 GCF_041915505.1 Rhodoblastus sp.
CGCGTCATGCCGGCGGTGAGAGCGATGAGCAGCGGCGCCGTGCTGAACGGATTCATGATCGGCAGCAGGCCGGCGAAGACCAGCAGCACGAGCTCGGCAAATCGGAAAGCGGTCATGAGGCTCCCTGTTCGACAGCGGCCAAAAGGCTCCGCATGGGGGGAGCCTCGCTTGGCGGAGGCTTCGCATGGCCGTTCCGCGCGCCGGGGTCAAGCCCCCGCGCGCGAGCCGGTCGCGTCAGCGCGCGCCTTGGCTCCGAGGGCCTTGACTCCGCTCGCCTTGGTTCAATGTCCGGTGATCCGGAGCTTGCCCCAGAACATGGAATGGACCACCGCCGAATAGATCAGCACCACCGGCAAGGCGACGAGGCCCGCGCCCCAGAACAGGAAGGACAGCGACGATTCGGGCGCGGCCGCATTGGCCACCGTCACGCTATAGGGGATCATATACGGCCAGAAGGCCGCCGCCAGAAAGGCGAAGGCGGACAGGAAGAACAGGATGGTGAAGAGGAAGGGCCGGCCGTCGCGCCGCGCCTTGATCCCGCGCGACACGCCCCAGAGCGAAAGGGCGCCGGTCAGCACGAAAATCGCCGCCCAGGGCCGCTCCACCAGCCGCGCGATCACGCCCTCGGCCTGGAAAAAGGTGACCAGAGTGGCGAGCGCCAGGATCGCCGTCATGCCTCTGGCGAGGAAGGGCGCGCGCTCATAGGCCCAGTCGCGCAGCCGGGTCGGCGATTTCAGGATCAGCCAGCCGGCGCCGAGCAAGGCATAGCCGAACATCAGGCCGATTCCGCACAAGACGGGCAGGGGCCGCAGCCATTCGAACGGGCCGCCGACATATTGGCCGTCCTTGACCGGAATGCCGAGGATCATCGCGCCGACCGCTGCGCCCTGGACGAAGGCGACCACGCCCGAACCGGCCCAGAAGCCGACGTTCCAGATGTGCGACGGACCGCCGCGCCCGCGGAATTCGAAGGCCACGCCGCGAAAGATCAGCCCGAACAGCAGCAGCAGCACCGGCAGGTAGAAGGCCGGCAAAAACACCGCATAGACCGTGGGAAAGGCCGCGAAAAGCGAGGCGCCGACGATGATCAGCCAGGTTTCATTGCCGTCCCAGTAAGGCGCGATCGCGCCCATCATTTCGTCGCGCAGCTCCTTGTCCCGGGTGGCGCCGAACAACATGCCGATGCCGAGGTCGAAGCCGTCGAGCACGACATAGAGCAGGATGGCGAAGGCGATGACGCCGGCCCAGAACAATGCGAGGTCGGAAGGCGCCTCAGGGCTCATTCGGCCGTCTCCATCTGGAAGCCATAACCGGTCGCGGCCGGGGTCTTGCTGGTGAAACCATCGCGGAACAGGCGGTAGAAATAGATCACGCCAAAGGTATAGATGAGCGAATAGACCAGAATATAGCCGACCAGCGAAGCGAGAGCCACGGAGCCGGACAGCGAGGGCGTCACGGCGTCCTTGGTGCGCAGCAGTCCATAGACCACCCAGGGCTGGCGGCCGACTTCGGCGGTGAACCAGCCGGCGATGACAGCGACGAAGCCGGTGGGGAAGGACAGCAGCGCTAGCCACAGGAACCAGCGCTCGTCCTCCAGCCGGCCCAACCAGCGCAGGAACAGGCCGCCCCAGGCGACGGTCATGATGACCAGCGCCATGCCGACCATGATGCGAAAGGTCCAGAACGGAATCAGCACCGGCGGGCGGTCCTCGGGCGGGAAGGAATCAATTCCGACTTCCTTCGAATCCCAGGTGCCGGTGGCGATGAAACTGCCGAGCTTGGGGACCGAAAACGCATAAAGGTTGCGGCCCGTCGCTTCGTCGGGCCAGCCGACCAATACTTCGGCGGCGGGCTGTTCGTCATGCCAGCGCGCCTCGATCGCCGCGAATTTGGCCGGCTGATATTTGTGGACGAGATCGCCCGCCAAATGGCCGAACAGGATCTGGACCGGGATCAGCACGGCGGCGAGGCCGAGGCCCCAATCCAGCATGACATGCGATTCCTCCCAGGCCTTGTTGCGCAGGCGGAGCCAGGCGCCCGTCGCGGCGACGCACATGCTGGTGGTGAGGAAGGCGCCGAGCAGCATATGGGGCCAGCGGATGCGCACCACGGGGCCGAGCACGATGGCGCGCCAATCGTCCGGAATCATCTTGCCATCGACCACCGTATGGCCGAGCGGAACCTGCATCCAGCTGTTGTTGCACATGATCCAGAACGACGACAGCATGGTGCCGAGCGCGACCATGCAGCAGGACAGGAAATAGAACCAGCGCGGCACGCGGTCGCGCCCCACCAGCACCACGCCGATGAAGGAGGCTTCGAGCAGGAAGGCGGTGAAGCCCTCATAGCCGAGCAGGGGGCCCTGAATCGAGCCGGTGCGGGCGGAGAGCACGCTCCAGTTGGTGCCGAACTGGAAGGCCATGACAATGCCGCTGACCACGCCCATGGCGAAGGACAAGGCGAACACCTTCACCCAGAAATCGAACACCCGGCGATAGACCGGATTGCCGGTGGCGAGCGACATGCCCTCGATGGTCGCGAGCCAGGCCGCCAGGCCAATGGTGAAGGAGGGGAAAATGATGTGGAAACTGACCACGAAGGCGAATTGGATTCGAGACAGGAGGACCGGATCGAGTTCCATACGCTGAAGTCCGAATGCGCGTTCGTTTGCAGGCTCTCGGTACGGCGCGTTTCCGACGGCCTGATGACAGCCGGCGCTATCCGACCGTTCGCGCGCGCCGCTGTCAATTGAAATTTCACTCCCGCCCGGCGGCTTGCCGCGTGGTCGGCTTTCCTGTCAGGATGACGCTTGATGAGACCGGAGCAGACATGACGGAAACGGCGACGGAAGAGCAAGACGAATCGCGCGGAGAATCGCGAGGCTTGGCCGCGCTTTCGCTGTTCGCTTTGCTGACCGGCGCTGTCGCCGGGCTGGTCGGCGCGCTGTTTCGCCTCGCTCTGGAGCAGGCCGATCTTTTCCGCGCCTCGATTCTCGCCTGGGCCGGGGGACGGTCGGGATTCGGGCTGGTCGCGGCCGCGCTGGCCTGCGCCGCGGCGGCCGCCGCCGCGACCTGGCTGGTGCGGCGTTTCTCGCCACATGCGGCCGGCAGCGGCATTCCCCATGTCGAAGCGGTGCTGCGCGGCGAACTCCCGCCCGCGCCGCTGACGCTCCTGCCGGTCAAGTTTTTCGGCGGCCTGCTCTCCATCGGCGCCGGCCTCGCCTTGGGCCGCGAGGGGCCGAGCGTGCAGATGGGCGCAACCCTCGCCCATGAGATCGGACGCCGGTTCGGCCTCGGCGCGGCGGATTGTCGCGTGCTGCTGGCGGCCGGCGCCGGCGCCGGCCTCGCCACCGCCTTCAACGCCCCGGTCGCGGGCGCGGTTTTCGTGCTGGAGGAGCTGGCGCAACATTTCGAACGCCGCATGGCGATCGCCGCTCTGGCGTCCTCGGCGACGGCCATCGCGCTGGCGCGCGTGCTGCTGGGCGACGCGCCGGATCTCCTGGCCGCCGCGCTCGCGCCAGCGCCTGTCGAGGCCTACGCCTTGTTTTTCATCGCGGGCGGCGTCGCGGGCGCGCTCGCCATCGCCTATAACCGGACCCTGCTCGGCGTGTTGGCGTTCTGCGACGGCCTGACGCGCATCGCCCCGGTTTGGCGCGCGGCGGTGATCGGCGGCGCGGTTGGGGCCTTGGGCTTTTTCGCGCCGTCGCTGGTCGGCGGCGGCGATCCGCTCACGCAAAGCGCCTTGCTGGGCGATGGCGATACGGTCGCGCTGATTCTCGTTTTCCTGCTGCGCTTCGGTCTTGGCGCGATCTCCTATGCGGCCGGGACGCCGGGCGGCCTGTTCGCGCCGCTGCTGACGCTCGGGGCGCAGTCGGGCCTGCTGTTCGGCTTCGCCTGCAAGGCTTTGTTCCCGGCGGTTGCGATCGAGGCCCGCGGCTTCGCTCTGGTGGGGATGGCGGCCTTTTTCACGGGCGTCGTCCGTGCGCCGCTGACCGGAATCGTGCTGGTGACCGAAATGACCGACAACGCCAGTCTGCTGCTGCCCATGCTCGCGGCTTGTTTCGCCGCCATGCTGGTCCCGACGCTGGCGGACGACGAGCCGATCTACGATTCGCTGCGCCTCCAGACGCTGCGGCGCGCCCGCGCCCTGGCGGCGGCTGATCGACCGGAGGCCGCGTGATTGTTGCGCGGGTGAGACCGCCTCTGTATCGTGAACGCCTTGCGGGAGCGGAGCGTGGCGCGCGAAGGCATGACGGAGCAGCGTGAGTGGCGCTGGCGAGCCTGGACGGCCCGCCTCGTCGCGCTGGTTTTCGTCCTGCAATCGGTCGGCCTGTTCCTGGCGCCGGGGCGGCCCGCCGCATTTCCGGCCGGCGCGTCGGCCATGGCGATGGCCGATTGCCCGCATCATCATCCGGGAGGCCATCATCATCACGGACAAGGCGACGATTCGTCGGATTCCTGTCCGATGTGCCAGTCGCTGGGCTGCGCGCTGGCGAGCGCCGCGACGCCCGCTTTCGTCCTGCGCGTCGAAGAGCGGCTGATCGTCCTCGTCGCGCTGCCCGCCCCGCAATGGTCGCCCCGGACCGCGCCGTTGCCGACGCCGCCCGCGCGCGGCCCTCCGTCTCTGGTCTGATCCAGCGTTTTCAACGCTCTTTCGCGGGGCGCGCCGAGGCGGCGCGTCCCTGACGCCGCTTGGCGGCCAGATCAGATCGAGAAACCTCCATGAATCCTATTTCACCGCCGCGCGCGCCGCGTCGCGCGCGCAAAACCCCTATGCTCGCCGCCTGCGCGGCGCTCGCCGTCGCCGCTTCGCCGGCGCAGGCTCACACCATTGTCGGCGATCGCGTTTTTCCCGCGACGCTGGCCATCGACGATCCCGGCGTCAATGACGAACTGACCCTGCCGACGTTCACCTACCTGACCGCCGGCACGACCGACGGCTCGCCGGGAACGATCAATTACGGGTTGGGCTGGGAATATTCCAAGACCATCACCTCGACGCTCGCTCTGTCGGTCGGCTCAGAGGGCTATCAATGGCAACAGCGCCCCAACGCCTCCGGATGGGCCAATATCGAGACCCAGCTCAAATATGTGATGTGGCAGGATCCGAAAGCGGAAGCCATCGTGGCGACCGCGATCAGTGCGGAATGGGGCAATACCGGCAGCCCGCAGAGCGCCTCGTTGCCGTCCGATCCCTTCACGACTTTGACCTTCCGGCTTTACGCCGGCAAGGGCTTCGGCGATGCGCCGGCGGATTGGATGAAGCCCTTCGCCATCACCGGCGAATTCGATCTCGGTCTTCCGACGCGCTCCTCGAACGCCGATGGCAGCCTCAATCCGACGACGATCTCCTATGGCGCGACGCTGCAATACAGCCTGCTCTATATGAATTCGCATGTGCAGGAGCTGCCGGAACTGCTTCGGCGGCTGATTCCGGCCTTCGAGGCTGATTTCACCACGCCGGTGAGCAATCTCGACCAGCCGGCGCCGGGCGATTTCGGGACCAACGTCACCACCGGCGTGGTCGGGCCGTCGCTCTATTACATCAGCAATTATTTCCAGCTCGGCGTGATGGCGCAGGTTCCGATCAGTGCGGCGAGCGGCGCCCATGTCGGCGTGATGGCGTCGATCGACTTCTATCTGGACGACATCGCGCCGACCACGCTCGGCAAGCCCCTGTTCGGCGCGCCGCAGGCGCATGTGCATTATTGAGGAGAAAACCATGTCGAACCGTCGCAGATTCCTCATCGCCGGCGTTGCCGCCGCGCTCGCGTGTTTTTCCGGCGCCGCTTTCGCCCACGCCTTGCTCGATCACGCCAGTCCCGGCGTCGGCGCGACCGTTCAGGGATCGCCGAAGGAGCTGGCGCTGAGCTTTACCGAAAAGATCGTGGCGTCCTTTTCGGGCGCCACGCTGACCTCGGCCAATGGCGCGACCGTGCCGATCGGCAAGGCGGCGGTCGATCCCGGCAGTCCGGCCACCATGCATCTGTCGGTCGGGCAGGCCCTGACGCCCGGAAACTATGTCGTGAACTGGCATGCGGTTTCGGTCGACACCCACCACAGCTCGGGGTCGTTCAAATTCACGGTGGCGCCGTGAGGCCGGCCGGGAGCCGATCATGGACGATATGAACGCCGGGGAGGGCGGCGGCTTTACGCCGCTCGTCGCCGTCCTCCTCTTCACGCGATGGATTCATTTCGTCGCGGTCTTCGTGTTGTTCGGCTCGGCTTTGTTCTGGACCTATATGGCGCCCGGCTTCGAGCGCGCGCAGGCGGGGACCGATCGCCTGCTGCGCGCAGCGGCGTCGGTCGCCGCTCTGTCCGGACTCGGCTGGCTGGCGGCGATCGTCGCCAATATGGCGGGCGGCTTCGACACATTGTCCGATCCGCAGACATGGTCCCTGTTCTTTTTCGAGACCCAGTTCGGCCCCGTCGCGGCCGTCCGGCTGGCTTTGCTCGGCGCGGGCGTCGTCGCGGCGGCATGGCCCAGGCCCGCGCGGCGCCGGTCCGCCGTCCTGATGACGGTCGGGGCGTTGCTGCTCATCAATCAGGCCTGGCTCGGCCATGCCGCCGAAGGCGGCGCCGGTCTGTGGGGCGCCTGGATGATCCTGGTCTATGCCGTCCATGTGCTCGCCGCCGCCGCCTGGCTCGGCGGATTGCCCGCGCTGCTGCTCGTTCTGCGCGAGACCGAGGCTTCGGGCGAAGGCGGCGCCATGGTCGAGCCGCTGCGGCTTTTTTCCCTGATGGCCTTGCCCGCCGTGGCGCTGATCGCCGTGAGCGGCGCCGGCAATGTCGGCTTTCGCGTGGGATCTTCGTTCGGCCGGATGTTCATGAGCAATTATGGCGCCGTGCTTTGCGTCAAGGCGGCGCTGGTCGCGACCATGCTGGCGCTCGCCGCCTTCAACCGCTTCGTCGCCTTGCCCGGCCTGCGGGCCTCAGGGGGCGACGGGGCGCTGGCGGCGCGGCTGCGCGCGAGCGTTTCGTTGGAGCTGGCGCTCGGCGCGGCCGTGCTGGCCGTCGCCGCGCTGCTCGGAATCACGCCGCCGCCGCAATGAGCCGGCGGTTAGGCAAAAGGGGAAGTCCGCGATGGTTGAGTTCGTCGGACGGCGGGATTAGCTTGGCGCGCCGCCGCCTCGCCGGCGCTTTTTCAGTCTGATTGCGCCGCGCCGCGCCGCCCCGGAGATTTTCTCATGACCGCCTATCAAGCGCCGATCCGCGACATGATTTTCGCGATGAAGGAAATCGGCGGCTTCGAGCGAATCGCCGCTTTGCCCGGAAGCGAGGAGGTTTCGGAGGATCTGGTCGAGGCGATCTTCGAGGAGGCGCGCAAATTCGCCGGCGACGTGCTCAGCCCGCTGAACCAGCCCGGCGACATGCAGGGCTGTGTCTGCAAGGACGGCGTGGTGACGACGCCGGATGGCGTCAAGGAGGCCTATGCGGCTTTCTGCGACAACGGCTGGAACGCCATGCCGGCGCCGTTGGCCTTCGGCGGCCAGGGCCTGCCGAGCCTGGTCTCGACGCCGGTGCTGGAAATGTGGACCGCGGCCAATCTGGCCTTTTCCCTGTGCCAGATGCTGACCCTGGGCGCCACAGCCGCGATCGACCATCACGGCTCCGACGCCCAGAAAGAGCTTTACCTGCCGAATATGGTGGCCGGGACCTGGACCGGCACGATGAATCTCACCGAGCCGCAGGCGGGTTCGGATCTTGCCGCCGTGCGGACCAAGGCGGTCCCCGAGGGCGACGCTTTTCGGATCACCGGCACGAAAATCTTCATCACCTGGGGCGAGAACGACGTCGCCGAAAACATCATCCATCTGGTGCTGGCGCGCCTGCCCGACGCCCCTCCCGGCGTGAAGGGCATTTCGCTGTTCCTGGTGCCGAAATTCCTTGTCAATCCGGACGGCTCGCTCGGCGAGCGCAATGATCTGATCTGCGCCTCGATCGAGCACAAGCTCGGCATCCACGGCAGCCCGACGGCGGTCATGTCCTTCGGCGATAACGGCGGCGCGCTCGGCTATCTGATCGGCGAGGCCAATCGCGGTCTCGAATATATGTTCACCATGATGAACCACGCCCGCCTCAATGTGGGCCTTGAGGGCGTGGCTGTCGCCGAACGCGCGTTCCAGCAGGCGCGCGATTACGCCCGGCAGCGCATTCAGGGCCGGCCGATCGGCGGCCAGACCGGCGATCCGATCGCTTTTCACCCCGACGTCAAGCGCATGCTGCTCGACATGAAATCGCGGGTCGACGCCATGCGGGCCTTGGCCTATTTCGTCGCCGGCCAGATGGATGTCGCGCATCTCTCGCCCGACAAGGCGGAGGCGACGGAAGCCCAGGCTTTGGTCGATCTGCTGATCCCGGTGGTCAAGGGCTGGTGCACCGAAAATGCGGTCGATATCGCCTCGACCGGCGTGCAGGTTCACGGCGGCATGGGCTTCATCGAGGAGACCGGCGCGGCCCAGCATTATCGCGACGCCCGCATCACGCCGATCTATGAAGGCACCACCGGCATTCAGGCCAATG
>NZ_JAYSBG010000143.1:0-8463 GCF_041915505.1 Rhodoblastus sp.
TTGGTCCGGTGATGCAGCGTCAGCACGATGGCGCCGATCATGGCGGTCAGAAGGACGAAGCCGGCCGCCTGGAACAGATAGACATATTGCGTATAGAGCACGCGGCCGAGCGCCTCGGCGTTGGTCAGGCCTTCCGGCGTCGGCGTGGACAGGGCCGTCTGCGGCGCCACGCTCCACACCCCGATCACCGTGACCAGTTCGACCAGCACGATCAGGCCGACCAGCGCGCCGACCGGCAGATATTGCAGGAAGCCTTCCTTCAACTGGGCGAAATCGACGTCCAGCATCATGACGACGAAGAGGAACAGCACCGCCACCGCGCCGACATAAACGACGATCAGGATCATCGCCAGGAATTCGGCCCCGGTGAGCAGGAACAGACCCGCCGCATTGACGAAGGCGAGGATGAGGAACAACACCGAATGGACGGGGTTGCGCGCCGAAATGACCATGACGGCGGAAGCGATCGTGACGATCGAAAACAGATAGAAAAAGGCCGTGGCTAGCGTCATGGTCCACCTGTGCGCCCGATGTGCGGGCCTTGTTCTCTCATTCGCCGACCGTGCTTAATCAAGAGTCGGCCACGGGTAAAGGTAAAGTCGGGAAACCCGCGCCGCGAGGGCGCGGGAGAATTCAGCGGTAGGGCGCGTCGGCGGCGAGGTTGCGCGCGATTTCGCGCTCCCAGATCGCGCCATTGTCGAGCAGGCGCTGCTTGTCGAAGAACAATTCCTCGCGCGTTTCCGTCGCGAATTCGGCGTTCGGCCCTTCGACGATGGCGTCCACCGGGCAGGCTTCCTGGCAGAAGCCGCAATAGATGCATTTCGTCATGTCGATGTCGTAACGCGTGGTGCGGCGGGTGCCGTCATTGCCGCGCGGCGCCGCCTCGATGGTGATGGCCTGCGCCGGGCAGATCGCCTCGCAGAGCTTGCAGGCGATGCAGCGCTCCTCGCCGTTCGGGTAACGGCGCAGGGCGTGCTCGCCGCGATAGCGCGGCGATTGCGGGTTCTTTTCGTGCGGATAGTTCAACGTGGCCTTCGGCTTCAGCAGATAGCGGAAGGACAGGAAGAAGGCGCCGACGAATTCCTTGAGCAGGAGAGCCTTGGCTGCGGTTGCGATCTGCATGGCGATCACCTCACTGGCCGACGTGGAGGACGAATTGCAGGACGCCGGCGACGATCACCACGAAAGCCAGCGAAATCGGCAGGAAGACCTTCCAGCCCAGCCGCATCAACTGGTCGTAGCGATAGCGCGGCACGAAGGCCTTGACCATGGCGAACAGAAAGAAGAACCAGCTCACCTTGAGCACGAACCAGACCACGCCCGGCACCCAGGTGAAGGGCGCGATATTCAGCGGCGGCAGCCAGCCGCCGAAGAACAGGATGGTCATCAGCGCGCACATGGTGACAATGGCGACATATTCACCGAGCATGAACAGCAGATATTGGCTCGCCGAATATTCGACCATGAAGCCCGCGACCAGCTCCGATTCGGCTTCGACCAGATCGAAGGGCGGGCGGTTCGTCTCGGCCAGAGCCGAGATGAAGAAGATCACGAACATCGGGAACAAGGGCAGCCAGTACCAGCCGAACAGGCCCCATTTGCTGTCCTGGGCGTGAACGATATCGTTGAGATTGAGCGAGCCGGCGCAGAGTAGGACGGTGATGATGACGAAGCCGATCGAGACTTCGTAGGACACCATCTGCGCGGCCGAGCGCAGAGCCGACAGGAAGGGATATTTGGAATTCGACGCCCAGCCGCCCATGATGACGCCGTAAACGCCGAGCGACGAAATGGCGAAAATATAGAGCACGCCGACATTGAGATTGGCGACCGCCCAGCCGTCGCTCACCGGGATCACCGCCCAGGCCGCCAGCGACAAGGTCGCGGTGACCAGCGGCGCGATCAGGAACACCCCCTTGTTGGCGCCGTCCGGAATGATCGGCTCCTTGACCAGGAATTTGATCATGTCGGCGAAGGACTGCCAGACGCCCCAGGGGCCGACGACATTCGGACCGCGCCGCAATTGCACCGCCGCCCAGACCTTGCGGTCCATCAGGATGTAATAGGCCACCAGGACCAGCCCGACGACGAGCAAGGCCAGGCTTTTGACGACGATCAGGAGAATGGAGAGCAGGAGGTCCACGGTCTTCTTCTCCTCATTCCGCGGCTTGAGCGGTCACGCGGCTTTTGGCCAGCGCGGAACATTCGCCCATGACGCGCGAGGCGCGGGCGATCGGATTGGTCAGGTAGAAATCCGAAATCGGCGACACCAGAGCCCCCTGCCCGAGCGTTCCGCCCGGCAGCGAGGCCAGCACGACCGGATCGGAGGTAGCGATGGCTTCGATCCGCGCCAGCCACGGATAGGCGGCGTAGAGCTTGGCGCGCAGGGCGCTGAGCGAATCGAACGGCAGCGGCTTGCCGAGCACGGCGGACAGGGCGCGGAAGATCGCCCATTCCTCGCGTGCTTCGCCCGGCGGGAAGGCGGCGCGATCCGAGAGCTGCACGCGGCCCTCGGTGTTCACATAGGTGCCGGATTTTTCGGTATACGCCGCGCCGGGCAGGATGACGTCGGCGCGGTGTGCGCCGCGATCGCCATGCGAGCCGACATAGACCACGAAAGCGCCCGGCTCGACCGAAATCTCGTCGGCGCCGACCAGGAAGACCACGTCCTGCGCGCCGGCCTTGGCGATGGCCTGCGCATCGAGGCCGCCCTCGCCCGGAACGAAGCCGATGTCGAGCGCGCCGACGCGGGACGCGGCCGTGTGCAGGACCGAGAAGCCGGTCCAGTCGCCCTTGGGCGCGCCGAGCTTGGCGGCCAGAGCCAGAATGGCCGCGCCATCCTCGCGGGTTAGAGCGCCCTGCCCCACCAGGATCAGCGGACGCTCCGCCTTGGCGAGGATTTCACCGAAGCCCTCGCCCGTCGCCAGTTTGGCCAAAGCGTCCGGAGTCGCGCCGAGATAGGTATAGGGATAGGTCAGGTCGAGCTGTTCGCCGATGACGGCGATCGGGAAATTGCCATTGCGCCAGCGCCGGCGAATGCGGGCGTTGAGCACCGGCGCCTCCCAGCGCGGATTGGAGCCGATGATCAGCAGCGCATCGGCGTGGTCGATCCCCTCGACCTTCGCGTTGAACAGATAGGAGGCGCGGCCCTGCGCCGGGTGCAGCTTCGCGCCATCCTGACGGGCGTCGATATTCTTCACGCCGAGCGATTCGGCGAGCGCCTTGGCGGCGAACAGGTCCTCGACGGACGACAGGTCGCCGCCGATGAAGCCGATCCGCTCGGGCGACGCCGCCTTGACCTTGGCGGCGATGGCGGCGAAGGCCTGCGGCCAGCTCGCCTGTTTCAGCTTGCCGTTCTCGCGCACATAGGGACGGTCGAGACGCTGGGTCTTGAGGCCGTCGACGATCTGGCGGCTCTTGTCGGAGATCCACTCCTCGTTCACTGCCTCGTTGACGCGCGGCAGGATGCGCATGACTTCGCGGCCGCGGGTGTCGATGCGGATGGAGGAGCCGAGCGCATCCATCACGTCGACGCCGGGGGTCTTGTTATATTCCCACGGGCGAGCGCGAAAATTCTGCGGCTTGGGCAGCAGCGCGCCGACCGGGCAGAGATCGGTGACATTGCCCTGCAGCTCGGACACCATGGCATGTTCGAGATAGGTGGTGATCTCCATGTCCTCGCCGCGGCCGATGGCGCCCATGTCGGACGTGCCGCAGACTTCGGCGGTGAAGCGGACGCAGCGCGTGCAATGGATGCAGCGGTTCATCTCGGTCTTGACCAGCGCGCCGATATATTTGTTCTCCACCGCGCGCTTGCTCTCGTGATAGCGCGAACGGTCGAGGCCAAAGGCCATGGCCTGGTCCTGCAGGTCGCATTCGCCGCCCTGGTCGCAGATCGGGCAGTCGAGCGGATGGTTGATGAGCAGGAACTCCATCACGCCTTCGCGCGCCTTCTTGACCATCGGCGAATTGGTCAAAACCACCGGCGGTTCGCCGTTCGGGCCCGGACGCAGGTCGCGCACCGACATGGCGCAGGAGGCGGTCGGCTTGGGCGGGCCGCCCTTCACCTCGACCAGGCACATGCGGCAATTGCCGGCGACCGACAGGCGCTCGTGATAGCAGAAGCGCGGGATTTCCTTGCCCGCCTCCTCGCACGCCTGGAGCAAGGTATACTCCGGCGGGACATCCACCTCGACGCCATCGACGATGATCTTGGCCATTCAACTGCCCCTTTGGCCCTCTCGCGGTTTCGCCTGGACGAAGCCGCAGTCCAATCCCTCATGGAGCCGCCCCGCGGCCCCGCAAACCCCGGCGTCGCGCCGGGGCAAACTCACTGCGCCGCGACCTTGGCCGCGTCCTTGTCCGCCCGCGCGGTATAGGAATCGATGCGCGCCTCGATCACCGGACGGAAATGATTGATCAGGCCCTGTATCGGCCAGGCCGCCGCGTCGCCGAGCGCGCAGATCGTGTGACCCTCGATCTGCTTCGACACGTCGAACAGCATGTCGATTTCCTTCTTCTGCGCGCGGCCCTCGACCATGCGCTGCATCACGCGATACATCCAGCCGGTGCCCTCGCGGCAGGGCGTGCACTGGCCGCAGCTCTCGTGCTTGTAGAAATGCGACAGGCGGGCGATGGCGCGGATGATGTCGGTGGACTTGTCCATGACGATCACCGCCGCCGTGCCGAGGCCGGACTTCAGCTTGGACAGGCTGTCGAAATCCATCGGACAATCGATGATTTCATGGGACGGCACGCAGCGCACCGAGGAGCCGCCCGGAATCACCGCCAGCAGATTGTCCCAGCCGCCGCGAATGCCGCCGCAATGCTTTTCGATCAGCTCGCGGAAGGGGATCGACATCGCCTCTTCCACATTGCACGGCTTGTTCACATGGCCGGAAATGGAAAAGAGCTTGGTGCCGGCGTTGTTCTTGGCCCCAAAGCCCGCGAACCACGCCGCGCCGCGCCGCAAAATGGTCGGCGCGACGGCGATGGATTCGACATTGTTGACCGTGGTCGGGCAGCCATAGAGGCCCATATTGGCCGGGAACGGCGGCTTGAGGCGCGGCATGCCCTTCTTGCCTTCGAGCGATTCCAGCAGCGCCGTCTCTTCGCCGCAGATATAGGCGCCGGCGCCGTGATGGACGTAAACGTCGAAGGGATAATCGTGAATGTTGTTCTTGCCGATCAGATTGGCCGCATGGGCCTGATCGACCGCGGCCTGCAGACGCTCGCGCTCGAAGATGAACTCGCCGCGCACATAGATATAGGCCGCCGAGGCGCCCATGGCGAAGCCGGCGATGAGACAGCCCTCGACCAGCAGATGCGGGTCGCTGCGCATGATCTCGCGATCCTTGCAGGTGCCGGGCTCCGATTCGTCGGCATTGACCACAAGATAGGACGGCCGCGCCGGATCCGGCTTGGGCATGAAGGACCATTTCAGGCCGGTCGGGAAGCCGGCGCCGCCGCGCCCACGCAGGCCCGAGGCCTTCATTTCATTGATGATCCAGTCCTTACCCTTTTCGAGCAGGCCCTTGGTGTTGTCCCAGGCGCCGCGTTTCCGGGCGCCTTCCAGGCCCCAGTCGCCGTAGCCGTAAAGGTTCTGGAAGATGCGATCCTTGTCCTGAAGCATCCTCGTCTCCTCAGTTTCCGGATTTGGCGGGCTGCGCGCCCGCCTCGTCCGGATAGGCCGGCTGACAGGCCGCCTGCATGTCGGTGAGCGGCCCGCTCTTGCCGTCGGGGCCGTAGAACTCGGTCAAAGCGGTTAGGCCGCCGAGCGGTTCGGAGTTCAGGCGACCGTTCTGCGGGCCGATATGGACCGGGCGGCCCGCCGCGAGATCGTCGAGCAGTTTGGTGAAGCTCGCCGCGTCGAGATCCTCGTAATAATCGTCGTTGATCTGCACCATCGGCGCGTTGCAGCAGGCGCCGAGGCACTCCACTTCGAGCCAGGAAAACAGGCCGTCGGCGGTGACATGGCGCTGTTCGCCGATGCGCTCCTCGCAGATGCGGATCAGGTCGTCCGAACCGCGCAGCATGCAGGGCGTGGTGCCACAGAGCTGGATGTAATATTTCCCGACCGGCGCGAGATTGAACATCGTGTAGAAGGTCGCGATCTCGAACACGCGGATATAGGGCATGCCGAGCAGGTCGGCGACCTTCTCGATCGCCTTCTGCGGCAGCCAGTAATCATGCTGCTTCTGCGCCTGCCACAGCGCCGGGATCACCGCCGATTGCTGGCGACCGGGCGGATATTTGGCGATCTGCGCATCGAGCCAGGCCAGATTCTCGGGCGTGAACTCGAAGCTCGCGGGCTGTTGATCGGCGAGACGGCGAACGCTCATGATGTGTGCTTCCCGTTGGAGCTGCGCATATCCTTGAAGACGACGAAACCGGTCACCAGAACGGCGCCGAGGAGAAGGCCGAAATCGGATTGCGGCTGAAACAAAGGCGCGCCGCTCGACCAGCGCATCAGGCCGAGCACGACGATCGCCGAGACGAAGCCGGAGATCAGGAAATGCGCGTTCTTGCGCAGGGCTTCCATGGCGGTCACCGGTCGACCTCCCCGAACACGATGTCGAGCGCGCCGAGAATGGCGGAGACGTCGGCCAGCAGATGGCCGCGGCTCAGGAAATCCATCGCCTGGAGATGGGCGAAGCCCGGCGCGCGGATCTTGCACTTGTAGGGCTTGTCGGTGCCGTCGGCGACGAGATAGACGCCGAACTCGCCCTTGGGCGCCTCGACCGGCGTATAGACTTCGCCGGCCGGCACGTGGAAGCCTTCGGTGAACAATTTGAAGTGATGGATCAGGCTTTCCATCGAGCGCTTCATCTCGGGCCTACGCGGCGGCGTGACCTTATGATTCGGTGCCAGCACCGGGCCTTCATTGGCGCGGTCGAGCAGCTTGTTCACACATTGCCGCATGATGCGGACCGACTGGCGCATTTCCTCCAGCCGCACGACCTGGCGGTCGTAGCAATCGCCATGCTTGCCGACCGGAATGTCGAATTCCATTTCCTCGTAGCATTCATAGGGCTGCGCGCGGCGCAGGTCCCAGGCCGCGCCGGAGCCGCGCAGCACCGGGCCGGAAAAGCCCCATTTCCAGCACTCCTCCAGCGTGACCACGCCGATATCGACATTGCGCTGCTTGAAGATGCGGTTCTCGACGAACAGGTCTTCGAGATCGTCGCAGAGCTTGAGGAAGGGGTCGAGCCAGGCGCCGATATCCTCGATCAACTGGGTCGGCAGGTCCTTGGCGACGCCGCCCGGGCGGAAATAATTGGCGTGCATGCGGGCGCCGGAGGCGCGCTCATAGAACACCATCAGCTTTTCGCGCTCTTCGAAACCCCAGACCGGCGGGGTGAGCGCGCCGACGTCCATCGCCTGCGTCGTCACGTTGAGGATATGCGAGAGCAGGCGGCCGATTTCGCAGTAAAGCACGCGAATCAACTGCGCGCGGCGCGGAACCTGAACCTCCAGCAGCTTTTCGATCGCGAGGCAGAACGCGTGCTCCTGATTCATCGGCGCGCAATAGTCGAGCCGATCGAAATAGGGCGTGTTCTGCATATAGGTGCGGGCTTCCATCAGCTTTTCAGTGCCGCGATGGAGCAGGCCGATATGCGGGTCGACGCGCTCGACCACTTCGCCGTCGAGCTCCAGCACGAGACGCAGAACGCCGTGGGCGGCCGGATGCTGCGGACCGAAATTGATCGAGAAGGTGCGCGGGTTCTGTTCGGACATGTGCTGCTCGCCCATCAGATTTTCAGGTCTACGCCGTTCTTGCGCAATTGCGCCTGCGCCGATTCCATCGCCCGAGGCACGACATAGGTTTCCATCAGCGGCATGACCTGGGCCATGCGCGCCGACAGCAACGGCATCTTCCTCAAGGCGCTGGCCCCGGCCGGCGTCGACTGGAGACGGATCAGCGCCTCCAGCTCATCCTTGTTCATGATCTCGACCATGGCCAGGACGATCGCCCGCTCCACGGTCCGCCCGTTGTCGTCCATCAGGCTCTTGAGAAAGGCCGCGACGAAAGCCTCGGACTGCTCGTCGGTCAGGTCGGGATTTTTCGCCCGCAGCTTGCGGTCGACGTCCTGAACCAGAAAGGGCACGCTCTTCGAGATCATGCCGCCCAGGTTGAAGCTCTTGGCGAAGGTCTCCGCCACCGCGACGGTCGCGGGATCGGCTTCCTTCAGTTTGGCCTCGACCTGCGCCGCCGAAGAGTCCTGCGCCGGCGAAGCCGCCTGGCTCGCGGGTTCCTGCGCGCGCGACGGCGCCCCGCCCAGACAAGCCAGGACGACGACAGCCGCCAGGATTGGGGAGAGGACGCGCATCGGCTCAGACCTGCTTGGTGGCCTTCTCGTCGCCGGGAAGCTCATATTCAGCAGCCTCCCAGGGCGAGAGAAAATCGAAGCTGCGATATTCCTGGCTGAGCTTGGTCGGCTCATAGACCACGCGCTTCTGCGC
>NZ_JAYSBG010000144.1:0-8384 GCF_041915505.1 Rhodoblastus sp.
ATCAAGAAGGCTTTGTGCCGCGAAGCGACCGGCGACCGGTCCTGGCTGCACAAGGTGCGCCCCTATTACGGGCATAATTATCATTTCCACGTCCGGATCGCCTGTCCGGACGGCAGCGAGGCCTGCAAGGAGCAGGATCCGGTTCCGGCGGGCGATGGCTGCGACGAATCTTTGGCCTTTTGGTTCCGGGATTCGATCCTGCATCCCCGGCTCAATCCCAACGCCAAGCCCAAGCCGCCGATGACCATGGCGAATCTGCCGCCGGAATGCCGTCAGGTGCTGGTCGCCAAATGAGCGGCGGCGCGTGAGGCCGAAACGCGGCCTTAATTTCACGCGCTTTAGGTTTGATGCTGCGTCCAAGGCGGCCGGCCAGAGCCGCGGCCAATCGGCGAGCGCGGGAACGGAAGCGGCTTCCCGCTCTCGCTCGCGGCGGGACGGGAGGGGCGTCAAAGGCTGACGACGGAGCGAGCCGTGATGAGCAATGCCTTCTTTTCAGATCTCCTGACCAGCATTGCAGAGCGCGGACGCGGCCTGCTGGATCGCGGCATCTGGGCCACGGGCGAAACGCCGGTGACCGCCGTCGACGTTCTTTCCCTGTGCGAGGCGCTGCTCTCGGGGCGCGGCGAGGCCACCGGCGCCCTCATCGCTCGCGAGACCCTCAACGCTTATGCGCGCCTGCCGGAGGCCGCCCGCCTGGATTTCTTCGAGGCTTTGGCGCGCGATTTCGGGCCGGACGGCAAGAAGCTCGACGACGCGGTCGCCGCTTATGGCCGCAATCCTGATGCGGCGGCGGCGTCCAGGCTGCATTACCAGACGGAGCCCCGCCGGCACGAATTGTTTCGCCGGCTCAATCGCGCGCCTGGCGGCACCAGCGATCTGGTCGCCATGCGCGCCGATTTCCTGAAGCTCAGCCGCGGCAATCCCGATCTGGCGCTGGTCGACGCGGATTTCATCCATCTGTTCGCGTCCTGGTTCAATCCGGGATTCCTGGTCCTGCGTCATATCGATTGGGGCACGCCGGCCAATATTCTCGAAAAAATCATCCGCTATGAAGCCGTTCACCAGATTCGCGACTGGGACGAGCTGCGCCGCCGCATCGATCCGCAGGACCGGCGTTGCTACGCCTTCTTTCATCCCGCTCTGGTCGACGAGCCGCTGATTTTCGTCGAAGTGGCGCTCACTGCCGCCATTCCGGATAATATTCAAGGCCTGCTGACACCGGATCGCGCGCCCGAACATCCGGAAAAGGCGCGCACGGCGGTGTTCTATTCCATTTCGAACTGCCAGCAGGGCCTGGCCGGCGTGTCCTTCGGCAATTTCCTGATCAAACAGGTCGTTGAGGAGCTGCGCCGGGAACTGCCGCGACTCGATCAGTTCGTCACCTTGTCGCCGGTTCCGGGCTTCATGAAATGGCTTTCGGCCGGCGAGGCGCCGCCGGTCGCGCGGATCGAGCTGGCGCTCGCGGAATTGCTCGCCAAAGGCGACTGGATCGAGGCCGCCGACAAGCACGACGCCCTGCGTCGCGCGCTTGAGCCGCTGGCGGCCGAATATTTCCTCAAGGCCAAGACCGCTGCGGGCCGTCCGGTGGATCCGGTGGCGCGATTCCATCTCGGCAATGGCGCGCGCCTGGAGCGCATCAACTGGCTCGGCGACAAATCCGCCAAGGGCTTGCGGGAGTCGGCGGCCATCATGGTCAATTACCTCTATGATCTCGATGAGATCGAGGCCAATCACGAGGCTTTCGTGAACAATGGCGAGATCGTCGCCGCCAGTCCGGTGAAAAAGCTGCTGCGCGGCGAATCGCGCTCGATTTTCGCCTCGCGTCGCGCGCGCAGCGACAAGAGCGAATCCAGCCCCGCTTAAGGGGAGACGCGGCTGTGGAGCCTGTCAGGATTTTGATTTGGTGGAGCCAGACGGAATCGAACCGACGACCTCTTCAATGCCATTGAAGCGCTCTCCCAACTGAGCTATGGCCCCATCTGCCTCAGGCCTTTGGGAAGGCGACCGCGTCGCGGCGAGGCGTGGGCGGCTGTATAGCGGCAAGCCGGAGTGTGGACAAGCCCTTTAAGGCGCCGGCCGGCAAAAATTTGCGCGGCGAGAAATTTCTGTCGCGCCTTTTCGGTAATCTGGGCGTTTGACGATGGCTTCATGACATGAAAACGCCCGCGTCGATCGCGCGGGCGTTTGCGTTCGGGCCGGATCGGACGCGAAAAAGCGTCTCAGCCTTCTTCGTCGGTCTCGATATCGCCGTCGATGAGATCCGAAACGTCGTCGTTATCCTCTTCTTCCTCTTCGAGGAAGGTGTCGTCGCCGGCGTCATCGCCGAGATCGACATCGTCGTCGGTGGCGGCGGCCGCCTTGTCCTCAGAGGCTTCGGCGTCTTCAAGGGAAACCAGTTCGGCGCCGGCCTCAGGCAATTCCGTTTCCTCGTCATCCGCGACAGCGGCGCGGGCGGCGGCGCGCGACAGCGCGGGCGGCTGGAAGGTCGCGCCGCATTTCGGGCAAAGGATGGGGTCCCGATTGAGATCGAAAAATTTAACGCCGCAATTCTGACATTGACGTTTGTTGCCGAGTTCCGGTTTCGCCACTTTGGAATCCCCTTGTCGTCGTCCCCCGGCGTGGCCAGACGGACGAAGGCTGTCGGACGGTGGGGTTATTCGCGCGGCGTCGCGCTGTCAATCGGATTCGAATCGGAAAAATTTCGACCATGCCTCGTCGTCAGCGCGCGCCTGCCGGACATGGGCGAACATGCGCCTATGGGGCGCCGTCATGCGCGAGTTCCTGAAGGATGGGGCAATGCGGGGCGCCGTCGCCCGGGCATGAGTCGATCAAGTGATGCAATGTCGCGATCATCGCCTGGAATTCCGCTAGGCGTCGTTCCAGATCGGCGACATGGGCCTGCGCTATGCCGCGAACCTCGGCGCTGGAGCCGGTTTCGTCGCGCCACAAAGCGAGCAGGCTTCTGATCTCGTCGATGGAAAAGCCGAGGATGCGGGCGCGCCGGATGAACTTGAGGTCGCGCACGTCGCGATCGCCATAGTCGCGATAGGCGTTCGCCCGTCGCGCGGCAGGCCGCAAAAGCCCGATCGCCTCGTAGTGCCGGATCATTTTTGCCGAGACGCCGGTCTGCCCGGCCGCGAGGCCAATATTCATCGTCGCCCCCCTTGACCTTCCAATGGTGGGAAGGTGTACGCCTTGAGCTGCAGATTGGGAAGGATATTCGTCATGGGGGATGAAGCCTCACACATCCATCATCATGCCGGTCACGCGCATCATTCCCCGGGGACCGCGCCGCAGCAGCGGGCGCAGGACCCCGTCTGCGGCATGTCCGTCGACCCGCAAACGGCGCTGAGCGCGTCTCACGAGGAAAAGCGCTATTTCTTCTGCTCGGAAAAATGTCGCGGCAAATTCACGGCGGATCCAGCGCGTTATGTGCAGCCGGCGTCAGACAAAGCGCCGTCCTCGTCCGTCCCGGACGGAACGATCTACACCTGCCCCATGCATCCGGAAATCCGTCAGGTCGGGCCCGGCCATTGCCCGATCTGCGGCATGGCGCTGGAGCCCTTGCTCGGCTCCGACCAGTCTGGACCGAGCGCGGAACTGCAAGACATGACGCGGCGGTTCTGGATCGGCCTGGCGCTGGCGGCGCCCGTCTTCATTCTGGAAATGGGCGGCCATCTGACTGATCTCGGCCATCTGATCGGCCACACGACCTCGAACTGGATTCAACTGGCTCTCGCGACGCCTGTCGTTCTCTGGGCTGGCTGGCCTTTCTTCGTGCGCGGCTGGCGATCGCTGGCGACACGCAAGCTGAACATGTTCACGCTGATCGCCATGGGCACCGGCATCGCCTGGAGCTACAGCGTCGTCGCGACCCTCGCGCCGCAAATATTCCCGCCCGCCTTTCGCGGCCCGGGCGGCGCGGTCGCGGTTTATTTTGAAGCGGCGGCGGTCATTACCGTGCTGGTCCTGCTCGGCCAGGTGCTCGAATTGCGGGCGCGTGAGACCACCAGCGGCGCGATCCGCGCGCTGCTCGACCTTGCGCCGAAAACCGCGCGCCGCATCAAAGCGGACGGCGCCGAGGAAGAGATTGGACTGGACGCCGTTCAGGTCGGCGATCGCCTGCGCATCCGTCCCGGCGAAAAGGCGCCGGTCGACGCCATTGTCCTCGAAGGGCGCAGCGCCGTCGACGAATCGATGGTCACCGGCGAATCCATGCCGGTCACCAAGGAAGTGGGCGCCCATGTGATCGGCGGCGCGATCAATCAGAGCGGCGGCCTTGTGGTTCAAGCGGAAAAGGTCGGGCGCGACACCATGCTGTCGCAGATCGTTCAGCTCGTCGCGGAGGCGCAGCGCAGCCGCGCGCCCATCCAGCGGCTGGCCGATGAGGTCGCCGGCTGGTTCGTTCCGGCGGTCATCGCCGTGGCGGTTTGGGCCTTCGCCGCCTGGTCGATGTTCGGGCCCGAGCCGCGCTTCGCTTATGGGTTGATCGCGGCGGTCGCGGTTCTCATCATCGCCTGTCCCTGCGCGCTCGGCCTCGCCACGCCCATGTCGATCATGGTGGGCGTCGGGCGCGGCGCCCAGGCCGGCGTGCTCATCAAGAACGCCGAAGCGCTTGAGCGCATGGAAAAGGTCGATACGCTGGTCGTCGACAAGACCGGGACCTTGACCGAAGGTAAGCCAGCGGTGACCGCCATCGTCACGGCGGAGGGTTTTGGCGAGGATGAGGCGCTGCGGCTGGCTGCAAGCGTCGAGCGGGCGAGCGAACATCCGCTGGCGCGCGCCATTGTCGCGGCCGCAGAGGCGCGCGGACTGGCGCTTGTTCCCGTTGAAAATTTTGACTCGCCGACCGGCCGGGGCGCGCTGGGCGTGGTGGAGGGCCGCGCCATCCTGCTCGGCAATGCGCCTTTTCTTTCGGAGAGCGGGATTTCAACGGAAGGGCTGGCCAAAGAGGCTGACAGATTACGCGCGGACGGCGCCACGGCGATCTTCATCGCCATCGACGGCAAGGCCGCCGCAATCTTCGCCATCGCCGATCCAGTCAAGGCGACCACCCCCGCCGCTCTGGCGGCTTTGAAGGCGGCCGGCGTTAAAGTGGTGATGCTGACCGGCGACAATTGGACGACGGCGAAAGCCGTGGCGCGCCGGATCGGCATCGACGATGTCGAAGCGGAGGTTTTGCCGGACCAGAAAAGCGCGGTGGTCCAGCGTTACAAGGCGGCCGGGCGGATCGTCGCCATGGCGGGCGACGGCGTGAACGACGCGCCGGCGCTGGCTGCGGCGGACGTTGGCGTCGCCATGGGCACCGGGACGGATGTCGCGATGGAAAGCGCCGGCGTAACGCTGCTCAAGGGCGATCTGACAGGAATCATGCGCGCCCGGACCCTGTCGCAGGCGACCATGGGCAATATCAGGCAGAACCTGTTTTTCGCCTTTGTCTATAACGCCCTCGGCGTGCCGGTCGCGGCCGGCGTTCTTTACCCATTCCTGGGAATTTTGCTCTCGCCCGTTCTTGCGGCGGCGGCGATGGCGCTGTCGTCGGTGAGCGTCATCGCCAACGCCGCCCGCTTGCGCCGGATAAAGCTCTGATCCCGATCATCGGGATCATGGCGCTCGGTAGGGTTGAGACGGCTTGTTGAAACCGGTCGGGCGATGATAAGTTCGTCCCGATCCTAGGACGTTCTCTGGATGGCCCACTGGCTCCGCCTCATTCTCTCGATTTTCGCGCTCTGCGGCCTGCTCGCGGCGAGCGTTGGCGGCGCCATGGCTGCGCAGACCCATCATCAGGCGCATCATTGCTGCCCCGCCATGTCGGCTGAAACGGCGTCGCACGCCCATCAGGGTCAGGCCGACGACTGCGACGCCACATCGAAATGCTGCATTTTCGGCCTTTGCGCGATGCCCGCTTCGCTCGCGGCGACTCAAGCTTCCGCGCTGGTCCCGCGCCTCGTCGCGCGCGCGTCCTTCCCTCTCTTTATCCTCGCCGGCCCTCCGAGCCGGACGAGCGCGCCTGATCTCCGACCGCCCATCGCCTGACGTTCCGCAACAGGACCGTCCTCCGCCCTGAAGGGCGGGAACCGTCCGCGACGTTACGCGAAGGCCGGCGTTCCGGCCCGGAGATCCCTATCATGTCCCCCTTTGCTCGTTTCACGGGCGCGCTCGCGCTCGTCGGCGCTTGCGCGCTCGTGGCGCTGGCTGCGCCTGCGCTCTCGGCCGGATCGGCGTCGCCACCGCCCGCCCCGGCGGCCGAGCCGGCGAAAAAGCGCATCCTCTATTATCGCAATCCGATGGGCCTCGCCGATGTCTCGCCGGTTCCCAAAAAGGACGGCATGGGCATGGATTATCAGCCCGTCTATGAAGGCGAAGAGGCTGATTCGGGGGCCATCGTTTTGCCGCCCGGCAAGATCCAGCGCGCCGGGGTGCGGTCGGAACCCGTTCAGGCCAAAAAGCTCGGCGATCTGATCCGGGCGCCGGGAACGATCCAGCTCGACGAGCGCCGCGTGACCATCGTCTCTACGCGTTCGACCGCTTTTATCGAGAAGGTCGCCGATGTCACGACGGGCGATCCGGTGCGCCAGGGCCAGGTCCTGTTCCGCTTCTTCTCGCCGGAAATCGCGGCGGCGGCGGCGCAATATTACGCCAATCCAGGTTTTTCCGGCGCGCGCACGCGGCTGGAGGTGCTCAATGTCCCGGCCGATTTCATCGCGGAGATCGATCGGACGCGCAAGGTTCCGCTGAGCGTGGCCTGGCAGGCGCCCCGCGACGGGATCGTGATGGAGCGCCAGGCGACCGACGGCATGAAAGCCGACGCCGGCCAGCCTCTGTTCCGGATCGCCGATCTTTCCACCGTCTGGGCGCTGGTCGATGTCGCCGAGCGCGATTATCCGCGCATCCAGCCGGGGCAGGCGGTTTCGGTCCATGTGCGCGGCTTGCCCGAGCGCGTGTTCGCCGGCCGGGTCAGCCTCATCTATCCGCAGATCAATAGAGAGACCCGCACGGCGCGCCTTCGCGTCGAATTGCAGAATCCCGATCTGGTGCTGCGGCCCGACATGTATGTCGAGGCGGAAATCATGACCGACGGCGGCGAGAAGGTTCTGGCGGTTCCCGACAGCGCCTTGATCGATTCCGGAACGCGCAAACTGCTCATCCTCGATCGGGGCGAGGGCCGGTTCGAGCCGCGTGAGGTCAAGACCGGTCGGCGTGGCGAGGGCGCCGTCGAGATCCGCGAGGGCGTCGCGGAGGGCGACAGGGTCGTGACCTCGGCCAATTTCCTGATCGACGCGGAGAGCAATCTCAAGGCGGCGCTCAAAGGCCTGAGCGCCATGGAGGAACCGAAATGATCGGCCGCATCATCGCCTGGTCGGCGCGCAACCTCGTTCTGGTCTTCGTCGCCGTCGCCTTCATCGTCGTGGCGGGCGTTTATGCCTTGCGCACCCTGCCGCTCGACGCTTTGCCCGATCTCTCCGACGTCCAGGTCATCGTCTATACGGACGTTCCCGGCCAGGCCCCGCAGGTGGTCGAGGATCAGGTCACCTTTCCGCTCGTCAGCGCGATGCTGACCGTCCCGCATTCGAAAGTCGTGCGGGGCTTTTCCTTTTTCGGCGTCTCCTTCGTCTATGTCATTTTCGAGGACGGCACGGACCTCTATTGGGCGCGCTCGCGCGTTCTGGAATATCTCAGCGCCGCCAACAGCCGCCTTCCGGCGGGCGTCGCGCCGGTGCTGGGACCGGACGCGACCGGCGTCGGCTGGGTCTATCAATATGCGGTCGTCGCCAAGGAGCTGACGCTCGCCGAATTGCGGTCGCTGCAGGACTGGACGATCCGCTATGGCCTCGCCAAGGCGGGCGGGGTGGCGGAAGTCGCCAGCGTCGGCGGCTTCGTCAAGCAATATAACGTCGTGGTCGATCCCAATCGGCTGAAGGCGCTCGGCATAACGCTCGCCAAGGTCCGCGAGGCCATCCGCGCCAGCAATACGGATGTCGGCGGCCGCACGGTCGAATTGTCCGAATTCGAATATATCGTGCGCGGCCGCGGCTATCTGCGCGGAATTCCCGATCTCGAAACCATTGTGTTGCGCTCGGACAATGGCACGCCGTTGTTGCTGAAGGATGTGGCGCGGGTCGAGCTCGGCCCGGACGAGCGGCGCGGCATCACCGAACTTAATGGCGAGGGCGAGGTCGCGAGCGGAATCGCGCTGCAGCGTTATGGCGCCAATGCCCTGACAGTGATCGACAATGTCAAGACGGCCTTCGCCGCTCTGGCGCCGAGCCTGCCCAAGGGCGTGGAGATCGTCCCGGTCTATGACCGCTCGCAATTGATCCTCGCGGCGATCGACACCTTGCGTCACACTTTGTTCGAGGAAAGCCTGATCGTCGCGCTGGTCT
>NZ_JAYSBG010000145.1:0-8239 GCF_041915505.1 Rhodoblastus sp.
ATCACGCAAATCCTGGCTGTAAGACCGGGCCATGGGATTCCTCCCTCGCAATCACGCTCGTAGACTCGCACGAGCGTGGCCGTTTGGGAATCCCAGCCGAATCCGAATTCACAGAACTTGCTCTAGCTGACGACTTCCGAACCGTCGAGCAGGGCGCGGCTGGCGGCGATGATAGCGCGCATGGCGGCGTCGTGATCGAAACGGTCCCTGGGAAATTTGCGATCGTTCAGCGCAGCGCCGTCGGGGCCGGCGATCCTGAGATGCGGATCGACGCCAATGCCTTCGATCTGCCCCTTGAAAACCAGCCTGTTTTCAACCGTCGTTTCGTAGATCGCGAATTTGATGCTCGACGAACCGGCGTTGATGACCGCGATGCAATCCGCCATGTTCACCTTCCTGGCATGACATGACGCTTCATTCCGTCGGCGCGTCTTGAGCGCGCTCACGCAATCGAGGCGGACGCCGATTTCCGGCGCGCGGCGGCGACCATGACCGCCACCGCGCATGACGCGAGGCGGGTGATGACCGAGTCGGCGCGGCTCGTGAGAATGATGGGCGCGCGCGCGCCGAGCACGATGCCCGCGGCGTCGGCGCCGGCCAGGAAGGACAGGCTTTTCGCCAGCATGTTGCCGGCTTCGAGATCGGGAACGGCGAGCACATTGGCGCGCCCGGCGACAGGCGAAACGATCTTTTTTATCGCCGCGGCTTCCGGGCTGATCGCATTGTCGAGCGCCAGCGGGCCGTCGAGAATGGCGCCCGTGATCTGGCCGCGTTCGGCCATTTTGCACAGGGCCGCGGCCTCGATGGTCGAGGGCACTTTCGAGTTCACGGTCTCCATGGCGCTGAGGATCGCGACGCGCACGTCCTCCACGCCGAGCGCATGAGCGAGGTCGATGGCGTTCTGGATGATATCGACTTTATCCTCCAGCGTCGGGGCGATGTTGATCGCGGCGTCGGTCACGATCAACGCGTCGGGATGGTTGGGCACGTCCATCACGAAGCAATGGCTGATACGCCGGGAGGTGCGGATTCCTGCCTGTTTCGACACCGCCGCGCCCATCAGTTCGTCGGTGTGCAGGCTGCCCTTCATCAGCGCCTCGACCTTGCCGCTCGACACCAGCTCCACGGCCTTGGCCGCCGATTCATGGCTGTGCTGCGCATCCACGATCTCGACAGCCGTAAGATCGAGTCCGGCCTTGGTTGCGATGGCGCGGATGCGCTCGGCGGGACCGACGAGGATCGGCTCGATCAGGCCAAGCTCCTTCGCCTCCACCGCGCCGGTCAGGGAGACTTCGTCGCAGGGATGGGCCACGGCGACCTTGATCGTGTTTTCCTTCTTTGCGGCGGCGATCAGGCGCTCGTATTTTCCATGGCGCTCGCTCGCGGCAGGATTTGCAAGATTGGCGGGATTCACAAAATCGGCAGGATTCGTAATATTGGATTGTCCCGTCATTGCGCGCTCTCCCTGTGCCGATTTGACTTTTTCATTGCCGGCCGCGGCGAACGTCGCCGCACCCGCTCGCCTTGCGATCGCAAGCTGATGATCGGCGCTCGGGCGCATAAAGTGTCGCAGCGGCCATCGTCCCTGCCAATAAGCAAATGTGATCGGCGAGCCTCTTTATTCCGCTCCGCGCGAGGGCGGCATGGCCTTGAAACGTTCGATCGGGGTTCGCGTGTTGAACAGCATTCGGTTCCGGTCGAGCTGCTCGTCCAGACCGGCGCGCTGCGCCATGTCGAGCGCGACAGGGTTCAATCCCGCGAGCCAGACGGTCGCGCCGCCTCCCGCGCCGTCGTCTGATTGATCCCGTAGCGCTTCGCCAGCGTCCTCAGGCTCTCTCGACTATTCCGTATCGCTCAATGGACCGACTCTGTCGTTGTGGCGCTCGCCTGAAGACCCTGGCCCATAGCGCATCCTTCCATTCCGGAGAAAAGATTGCGCCAGCAAAGCTTGGGATCAACATCCAGATTGGACTCGGTTCGACAACAGCGTGTGCGGGGCCCCGCATTCAAATCCTACGCAAATCAAAACAAAAGCCCCGCCTTGTTGTGAAGGTGGGGCTTTTGTTTTGATTTGGCGGGCGCTTTCGCTGTTTGGGGTCTGACGCGACAGACGCTCGCGGATTTACTCAACCGGCGTTCAGAAAAGCGCGCCAGCCGCCGAATTCGGTGATCTCGCGCGCTCCTGCCAGGGCGTGGCTTTCGCAGAGGAATCCTGTGATCTGCCGGCCGCTGGCGAGCATCACCTTGCCGACGCCAAGCGGCGCGGGAATGGCGTTGACGAAACGGCCGAAGGACTCCGCCGGCAGCGACCAGACTTCGACCTCCAACCCCGGCCCCGAAAATCCGGGCTCGTGGATCAGCCCAGGCTTCGGCGGCGCGGTGTTAGCGAGCGCATAGAGCCGATAATCGGGCGCGGTGCGCGTCGCTTCGACCAACCAGCCCCCGCCTTGCGTGAGCTGCCAGTTAAGCGGCTGCCCGGAAAGATGCGCGCCGACCACGACGATTTCGATGCGGTCGCCGAGTTGTGCTTGCGCCTGTCCGACGACAGGTTCTCGCGTCGCGCCGGCGCCGCAGCCCATCGCCGCATGGAAGGCGGCGGCCAGCGGGGCGAGCGCCTCATCGCTCTGCGCGGGGCCGATCAGCGTGACCCCGAAAGGCAGCCCGTCGGCGCGGAAGCCCGCGGGCACGGCGATCGCCGCCATGCGGCAGAAATTGACGAAATTGGTGTAGCGGCCGAATTGCGCGTTCAACCGCACGGGATCGGCCCGCATCGCCGCCACCGTGTGAATGGTGGGCGAGGTCGGCAGCAGAAGAAGATCGAATGTCTCGGCTTCTTTCGCCGCCACGCGCAACAGCTCCTGCAGGCGGTATTGTCCCCGGAAGGCGTCGGCGGCGGTGAATGTCTTCGCGCTTTCAATCAGGCCGCGTACGGTCGGGTCGAGCGCTCCAGGGTTTCGCGCAAGAAAGGGCTCGATGGCCGCGAGCCGCTCGGCAAGCCACGGTCCCTCGTAGAGCAATGCGGCGATTTCGGCGAAGGGCGCGTAATCGAATTCCACAATGGTCCAACCGAGGCTTTCGGCCTTTGCAATGGCTTGCGCGTAGAGCTTCGCATTTTCGGCGTCGCCAAAAAATTCACGATGCTTGGCCATCAAAACGCCGACGCGCGGCTGAGGCGGCAGGCTTATTTGCGCGGGCGCGACGGAGTAGCAATCCTCCGCATCGAAACCGTCGAGCACGCGGCGCACCGCCACACCGTCGGCGACGCTCGCGGCGAAAACATTGACGCAATCGAGGCTGCGGCAGGCGGGAACGACGCCGGTCGCGGGAACGAGGCCGGGCGTCGGCTTGACGCCGACAATATTGTTGAAAGCCGCGGGCACGCGCCCTGACCCGGCGGTATCCGTGCCGAGCGAAAAGCTCACCAGTCCGCGCGCCACCGCGACCGCCGAGCCGGAGGATGAGCCGCCGGACACGTAATTCCGGTCAAACACGCAACGCGGCGCGCCATAGGGCGAGCGCGTGCCATTCAATCCTGTCGCGAACTGATCGAGATTGGTCTTGCCGACGAGCAAGGCGCCCGCCGCCCGCAGCCGCGCCACGACCGTCGCATCCTTGGCGGCGCGATAGGCATATTCCGGACAGGCTGCTGTGGTCTCCATGCCGGCGACGTCGATATTGTCCTTCACCACATAGGGAACGCCCCAAAGCGGCAGGCTGGCGGGATCGGGGGAGCGCGCGAGCAGGTCGCGCGCGGCGTCGCGCAGATCGGCGGGCGCGACGCGGCTGATGAAAATCGCGGGATCGTCGCAAGCGTCGATGCGCGCGAGAACCTCCTCCACGACATCGAGAAGGGTTGGCGGATTCTCCGCATAACGGGCGCTCAGTGCGGTGAGGGTGAACAGGGCCATCACACTTCCTCCAGCGCGCAGACCAGGTCGCCGGCGCGCAAGGTCTGGCCCGGCTTGACCAATTGGCTGCGGACGATGCCGCGCGCCGTGGCGGCAATGGAAATCTCCATTTTCATCGATTCGATCACCACCAAAGTCTGTCCGATTTCGACGTGATCGCCCTCGGCGACCCGCCATTGCCAGACATTGCCCGGCGCTTCCGAGAACTGGCCGATACAGCCGTCCGGAACCTCGCCGCCCGAGCCAAGCGCGGCCGCAGCCTCGTCGAGCGGCGCCTCGTCGATCCGGGCGTCGCGCCAGCGTTGCCGCTCGGCCTCGAAAGCCGCCTGCTGCCTGGTCTTGAACGCTGTGATTCCAGCCGATTCACGGGCGAGAAAGCCCTTGTAATCGGCGTAGGAAAACTGTGTCTCCTCGATCTTAAGCGGATAGGCGCCATGCGGGAAGGCGGCGCGCGCCTCAAGCAATTCCTCGGCGCTGACCGGGAAGAATTTGATCTGGTCGAAGAAGCGCAGCAGCCACGGCGCGCCCGGCGCGAATTCCGGCGTCGAGCGCCAGCTGTTCCACATCTGGATGGTGCGGCCGAACAGCTGATAGCCGCCGGGCCCTTCCATGCCATAGACGCACATATAGGCGCCGCCGATGCCCACTGCGTTTTCCGGTGTCCAGGTTCGCGCCGGATTATATTTGGTGGTGACGAGGCGGTGGCGCGGATCGACCGGCGTCGCGACGGGGGCGCCGAGATAGACGTCGCCGAGGCCGAGCACCAGATAATTGGCGTCGAAGATAATGTTCTGCACGGCCGCCTCGTCGTCGAGGCCGTTGATGCGCCGGATGAACTCGATATTGGACGGACACCACGGCGCATTCGGGCGCACGAGGTCCTGATATTTTCGCATGGCGAGCTGCGCCTGCGGATCGTTCCACGACAAGGGCAGATGCACGATGCGGCTCGGGACCTTCATCGTTTCGGTCGAGGGCATGTCGGCCTCGATTTCCCGCAAGGCGCCCAGCAATTTTGCGCGCGACAAGGTCTTGCTGTCGTAATGCACCTGCAGCGAGCGAATGCCGGGCGTCATGTCGATCAGGCCGGAGAGTTTCGCGTCGCGTACTTTCTGCGCCAGCAGATGCACGCGCATGCGCAGCCCGATGTCGAGCGACATGGCGCCATATTCGACCAGAAGATTGTCGTCGCCAGCGCGGCGATAGACCGCGGGAATCTCGCCCTCGACCTTGCCGAGAATGGCCGAGCCCGGCGCGACTTTGACCGTGGGACCGGCGACGGGATCGACGGGACGCGCGATGGCGACGAAGCGGAGCTTGTCGCCCGGCTTGAGCTGGCCGAGCTTCCACAAATCTTCGCGCGCGGTCACGGCGGGGCAGACGAAGCCGCCGAGGCTCGGGCCGTCCGGGCCGAGCAGGATCGGCATGTCGCCGGTGAAATCGACTGCGCCGATCGCATAGGCGTTGTCGTGGATATTGGACGGGTGCAAGCCCGCTTCGCCGCCATCGGACCGCGCCCATTTCGGCTTGGGTCCGGTGAGGCGCACGCCGGTGCGCGCCGAATTGAAATGCACCTCATATTCGGCGGAGAACAAAGTATCGATGTCTTCGTCGAGGAAGAAATCCGGCGCGCCGTGCGGGCCGTAGATGACGGACAGGCGCCAATCGTGCGTGAGCGCCGGCAGTTCACCCTCGCGGGCGGCGCGCGGCGCGTCGGGCGTGGGGGCGTCGCCGAAATGCAGCACGTCGCCGGCCTTGAGCGCGCCGACGGCATGGCCGCCGAAGCCGCCGAGCGTGAAGGTCGCGCGAGAACCCAGAAACTCTGGCGCGTCGAAACCGCCGCGCAAGGCGAGATAGGTTCGAAGACCCGGTCCTTCCACGGCGCCGACGGTCAGCACCTGTCCGGCCTTCGCCTCATGCGGGAGATTGTTGGCGATTTCCGCGCCATCGAGCGTCGCCTTCATCCGCGCGCCGGCCAGCGCGAAAATCGCGTCAGAATTGAAGCGCAATGTGGCGCCGCGCGCGGTCATTTCCAGCGCCGTTATGGTTTCCACATTGCCGACGATGCGATTGGCGAGGCGGAAGCTTTTCTCGTCCATCGGGCCGCTCGGCGGCACGCCGACATCCCACAGGCCGAGCCGTCCAGGAAGCTCCTGCACCGTCGATTGTGCGCCTGGGCTCAACACGTCGAGCGAGCGCGGCCGGAAGGCGAAATGCGGCAGCACATTGGTGGCGACGTCGCCGCGCGCGAACACATCCGACGCGGCGATGGCGCGCAGATAGGTGAGGTTGGTTTCGATGCCGCGAACCCGCGTTGCATCGAGCGCAGCGCGCAATTTCTCAAGCGCCTCGTCGCGCGTTGCGCCGTGGACGATGACCTTCGCCAGCATCGGATCATAATTGGCTGTAACTTCGGCCCCGGTCTCGATCCAGCCGTCGATGCGCGCATCGTGCGGAAAGGAGACCTCCGTCAGCAGGCCGGCGCTGGGGCGGAAATTGGCGGCGGAATTTTCGGCATAGAGACGCGCCTCCATCGCCGCGCCGCGCGGGACCAGATTTTCATTGCCGGTCAGCACATCCTCGCCCGCCGCCTGACGGATCATCCATTCCACGAGATCGACGCCAAACACGGCTTCGGTCACCGGATGCTCGACCTGCAGGCGCGTGTTGACTTCGAGGAAATAGAAATCGTCTCGCGCGACGTCATAGATGAATTCGACCGTGCCGGCGGATTCGTAGTTCACCGCGCGGCCGAGGTCGCAGGCCGCCTCGCGCAGGCGCGCCCGAAGCGCGTCCGAAAGCCCCGGCGCGGGCGTCTCCTCGATGACCTTCTGATTACGCCGTTGCAGCGAGCAATCGCGCTCGCCGAGCGCGATCACGCGGCCCTTGCCGTCGCCGAAGATCTGCACCTCGACATGGCGCGCGCGCGCGACGAAACGTTCGAGAAAAAGCCGCGCGTCGCCGAAGCCGGCTTGCGCCGTACGCTGCACGCTGTCGAATTTTTCGCGCAGGGATTCCGGCCCCTCGCAAAGCTGCATGCCAATGCCGCCGCCGCCCGCCGTGCTCTTCAGCATCACCGGATAGCCGATCTTCTCCGCGCCGGCCAAAGCCTCTTCGATCGTATCGAGAATGCCCGTGCCAGGCAGTAGCGGCGCGCCGGCCTTCTCCGCAATGTCGCGCGCCGTGTGCTTGAGGCCGAAGGCGCGCAAATGCTCGGGTCGCGGGCCGATGAAGGCGATTCCCTCCGCCGCCAGCTTCTCGGCGAAGGCGACATTTTCCGACAGGAAGCCATAGCCCGGATGCACCGCCTGCGCGCCAGTCCGCTTGCAGGCCTCGATGATCTTGTCCGCCAGCAGATAGCTCTCGGCGGCGGGCGCCGGGCCAAGGCGCACGGCTTCGTCGGCGTCGAGCACCGGGCGGGCGAAGCGGTCGGCGTTGGAATAGACGGCGACGCTTTTCACGCCCATTTTCCGCAAGGTGCGGCCGATCCGGCCGACGATCTCGCCCCGGTTGGCAATCAGAACCTTGTCGAACATTTACGCCTCCAGCGCTTCCCAGATCAGAGCGCGCACCGGCGTCGGAATGAAGCCGTTGCAGGGGTTGTTGATCTGCGGGCAATTGGAGATCACGCAGAGAATGTCCATTTCGGCGACCAGCTCGACATAATCGCCGGGCTTGGATTCGCCGTCGACGATGGCGAGATTGCCGTCCGGCTCGACCGGGACATTCATGAAGAAATTGATGTTGGGAACGACGTCGCGCTTGCCCATGCCGTATTTGCTGACTTCGAGGACGAAATTCTCGCGGCAGGCGTGCTGGTATTTCACGTGATGGCCGAAGCGGACCGTATTGCTTTCGCAGGAACAGGCGCCGGCGGATGTGTCGTGCGCGCCGCCGGTATTGGCGACGATGCGCGCCATCACGCGACCTTCGTTGGAGACGAGCGCGGTGCCGATGACCACATAGGCCGAGCCCTGCTCACGCAACGTGTCATTGGCCGAATAGCGCTCGGAAAAATCCTCGGCATTGTAGAACAAAGTGTCCACCGCCTGCTGGCCGTAGCTGTCGACGATGCGCAAGGTTTGGCCTTTGCGCAGGATATGGGACCAGGGCTTGGTCGCCGGAATCTCGAAATCGTGGATCGCGCCGGCGGGATCGCGGGACGAGGGCGCGCAGATGAATTGGCTCATGGTTCTCTCCCGTCAGGCGCGCGCGGCGTCGGTATTTTCGAAAGCGCGGATGCTTTCCGCACTGCCCGTACGGCAGAAATCGTCCGCCGGAACCGGCAGGCGATAGCGGGTCAGCTCGATCGCGCCGGGGGCGTAGTCCGG
>NZ_JAYSBG010000146.1:0-8222 GCF_041915505.1 Rhodoblastus sp.
CGCCTTTCCCTCCAGCGAATATGACGTTCTGGTCGTCATCGAGGGCAAGACCGTCCTGCAGCGCGACAATGTCGAGAAATTGCGCGCTTTGGCGACCGATCTGCAGCTTGTCGACGGCGCGCGTGGGGCGATTTCGATGTTTTCGGCGCGCCAGCCGGCGGAAGACGGCGGCCTGCCGAAGCCGCTGTTTCCCGATCCGCTGCCCGAGGGCGCGGACTACGACGCCTTGCGCCAGACCGTGCTGCATAATGAGCTGATCCGGGGCAAGCTGTTGTCGGAACCGGGCGATCTGGCTCTGGTCGTGCTGTCGCTGGAGCCGGGCGTGGCTGATGGCCCGCGTCTCGCGTCGGCGATCGACGAGATTCGCGGCGTCTTACGCGATGATCTGCAGGGCGCGGGCCTGATCGCGCAATTGTCCGGCGCGCCGGTGATGCAGCTCGAAATCCGCAAGGCGCTGGAGCGCGACCGCATTCTGTATAATGCGCTCGGCCTGCTGGCGGGCTGCGCCATCGCCATCCTGTTCTTCCGGCGCGTCTCCTTCATGATCATCGCGGCGGCCCCGCCTTTGCTGGCGATCCTGCTGTCGCTCGGCGCGCTGGGCTGGCTCGGCTTCCGCCTGAACATGTTCCTCAATGTGATGACGCCGCTGATCATGGTGATCAGCTTTTCGGATTCCATGCAGCTCACCTTCGCAGCGCGCGACCGGATGCTGGCCGGCGCCGACCGCGCGACCGCCTTTCGCGACGCCTTGCGCGTGGTGGGGCCGGCCTGCGTGCTGACCCATGCCGCCGCCGGCCTGTCGCTGCTCGGCCTGCTGTTTTCGGATTCCGACCTGATCCGCGCCTTCGGACAGGCGGGTTTTCTGTCCATCCTGATCGCTTTGGCGACCGTTCTGGCGCTGGCCCCGGTGCTCGGCGTGCTGATCGCCCCGCCGCCCGGCGCGCTCGATCCGGAATTCGGCAGCGCCGATTCCGGCGTGCGGGCCCTGCGCCGGTTTTGCGATTTCGTGGCCGCGCGCATGCTGCGCCGGCCGGGCGTCAACGCCGGTTTAGGCCTCGCTTTGGTCGCCGTTCTGGGCTTTTTCTATATGGGGCTGGAGCCGCGCTATCGCCTCGCCGACCAGACGCCCGACCAGAACCACACCGTCGAGGCGAGCCAGCGGCTCGACCTCAAGCTCAACGGCGCCAATCCGATCGACCTTTACGTGACCTTTCCGCCGGGCGCCGATCTGTTCGCGCCGGAGACGCTGGCTGTGATTGGCGAGGCTCATGCGATCATGGAGCGCCAACCGGGAATCGCCAATGTCTGGTCGCTCGAGACGCTGCGCCGCTGGCTCGCGGAACGGCTGCATCGCGACGATGTCGAGACGTTGAAGACCTTCGTCGATCTGCTGCCGCCTTTCCTCGCCCGCCGCTTCATCGCGGAGAACCGCGACGCGGCCTTGATCTCCGGCCGCGTGCCGGACAAGGACGCCAATCATATCCTGCCGATTGTCGAACAGCTCAATGGACGTCTGAACGAACTTGCCGTCCGCCATCCCGGTTATCACATCGCGGCGACCGGCCTGTCCGTGATCGCCGCGCGCAACAGCGCCGGCATGATCACCAAGCTGAACCACGGCCTGACCCTCGAATTCGCTTTCGTCGCGGCCTTCGTCGGCCTCGCCTTCCGCTCCGTCCCGGTCGCCTTCGCCTGCCTGCCGCCGGGCGTGTTCCCCGTCTTCGCGGCGGGGGCTTTGCTGCGCGCGCTGGACAGCGGGCTGCAATTCGCCAGCGTCATCGCTTTGGTCGTGTCGTTTGGGCTGGGCCTCAGCGCGACCATCCATTTTCTCAACCGGATGTGGCGGGAGGACCGGCCGGACGCCGACCCCGCCATTGCCGTCGCGCGTGCGACCGCGCTGGTCGGCCCGGCCTTGATTCTCACCGCCTTCGTGCTCACTTGCGGACTCGCGGCGCTGGCCTTTTCGAACCTGCCGCTGCTGCGCCTGTTCGGCTGGCTGAGCGCCTTCGCCATGCTGATGGCTTTGGTCGCCGACCTGTTCATCCTGCGTCCGACTATCGCCTTTCTGATGCGTCTGGCGCGCGGCAAACTTTATGCGGAAGCGCCCCGAATCCTGTCCGATGGAGACGTCCATGCCTGAATTGAGCTTGTCGTTCCGTCCGTCTCGCACCGCGCTCCGGCTTGCGCTCGCGGCGCTCGCCCTTGCCGGGACAGCCCCGGCGGTTTCCGCCGATCCCGGCGGCTTTTTCGCTTTCGCCGGCAATTTCCGGGGCGCCGGCCAGGTCCAGGTCAATGACGGCCGCCGCGAGCGCATTACCTGCCGCGCGACCGGCGCGGTCGGCGGCGCCGGTCGGACGATGTCGCAGAACATCGTCTGCGCCTCGGATTCCTATCGCTTCGACATTCGCGGCCAGATGATCGCCTCGGGCGGGGAGGTGAGCGGCGACTGGCAGGAGGCGACGCGCGGCGTCAATGGCTCGATCGCCGGGCGCCTTGTGGACGATCATCTCAGCGGCTTCGTCAACGCCATCGGTTTCACGGCGGGCTTCGCCATCCGCGTGATCGGGCGGCAAATGTCCTTCAGCCTGCGTCCGAGCGGCACGACGGTCACCAAGGTCGACGTCCAGATGTCGCGGTGAACAGCGCCTCTAGAGGCAATCGTTCGCCGCGATTTCGCTCCACAGGCCGAAGGCTTCGAGCAGGTCGTCGGCGAGCGGCTGGAAGGCGGCCGCGAAACTGCGGCCTTCGCCGATCCGTTCGGCGACATCATTGACGTGAGCGGCGCCGAACGACAGGCGGAGAGCCTGGAAGGCGCCGATGCGCAGCGGCGCGCCGAGATAAACCGGACGCCCGCGCGCCGCCCGGCCGCTCCGGCGGGCGGAAGGCTCGGCCAAAGCGCGGCGCAGGGCCTCGGCCTTGAGCGGGCGTCCGCGTTCGTCGAAAGTCAGGATCGGGAACATGCGCCGCGCCTCGTCCGGCGCCCCGCCGCTGTCGACCAGCCGCAGCGCCGGCGCCGCCGCGAGATGGCGGCGGATTTCGCGGGCGAAAGCAGCGTCGATTTCAGCGCGGACGGCCGGCGCGACGGCGAACCAGGCCTCCAGTTCGGCCAGAGCGCATTCCCAGCGCAGGCCCAGGGCCAGATCGGCCATTGCGGCGAATTCGCCCCTGAGGCGGTCGCGCAGGCCGCGGGGCCAGTTCATCGCGGCGTCGTTCGCCACAAGGGCGGCCGACAGGTCGAAAGCGCCGAGACGATCCGCGAAGGCGGGCGGAAGCAGCAAGGCCGCCGCGCCCGCGGGGCCGCTGGCGAAGCGCGATCCGGACAGCAGTACGGCGAAGCCCGCGCGAAGATCTTCGGCGATACGCTGCGGCGCGATCCATTGACGCGCGTCGATCAGAACCGCGACCTGAGCGGGATGGGACTCGGCCAGGACCCGCGCGGCCGCGCGCGACGGCCCGGCCAGCCCACTCTCCGAACAATCACAGAGCTGCAGCGCGACGGCGCAGTTCTGGGCCATCGCTTCCTCGGCGAGCCGCACGGTCTCAGCGTCGATCTCGGCGGGTTCTCGCGGCAGGCCATAGCGGTCGCGCAGCGGGAAAGCGGCAAAATCGTTCGCCGGATCGTCCGGCCGTTCAGGCGCCGCCGCCGCGACCCGCCGCACCGGAAGCGACAGAGCGGCGCGCGTCAAATTGGCGAAAACGGCCTCGGCCTCGCTGACCGAACCCGCCAGAACGGCGACCGCGCCGGGAACACCGAACAGGTCGAGCAGGCGACGGCGCAGATCGTCGAACCAATGGGGCAGGGGGCGGCCGGCGCCGGACATCAGTCGCGCATAAGCCCGCTCGGCGGCGGCGTGGGCGCGCGGCGAAAGCGCGGCGGCATCGCAACATGACAGCCAGATTGCGCCCGAGTCGCGCGGCGCGCGTAGCGGGGCGTCGGAATCGGCCGCGAACAGGAAATGATCCGGAGCGGCGGAGCGCGCGGGGGCGCTGGAAAGGCCGAACGACGAAGAGCTGCGCGCCGGGGAGCCGCGTTTGAGAGAAGGGTTCACAACGATGGCCTCGCGCCGCGTCGCGGCGTTCAGCTTTCATTCAACCAGCAAGACCCTTAAAGAAGGTTAACCGTTTCCGTTTTGATTCGCGTCTTGCCCGCGAGTCCGGGGATTCCCGGGCGCCGCCGCTTGATTTCACCATCCGATTAAGCAACTCTCCGGCGCCCATGCTGACCACGACCATCGTCCGAATCGTCGAATATTGCGTTCGCAACGCGCGCGGCGTGGCGATCGGCTTTCTATTGGTGGGATTGGCCGCCGGCCTGTACTCGGCGAGCCATTTCCGGATCAATTCGGACGTCAACGACCTGCTGTCCAACGATCTCGCCTGGCGCAAGCGTGAAAAGGCCTTCGAACAGGCGTTCGGCCGCATGCACATGCTCTATGCCGTGGTCGAGGCGCCGACGCCCGAGTTGGCGGCCCAGGCCAGCGTGGCTTTGACCGAGCGGCTGGCGGCGGACAAGGCGCATTTTTCCGATGTCGTCTTCATCGCCGGCCTGCCTTTTTTCGCCCAGAACGGCCTGCTGTTCCTGACGCCCGAGGCCTTGCGCGAGACCCTGACCGGGCTGGAGCAGGGCGCGCCGCTGATCCAGGACCTCGCCTCCGACATGAGCCTGGTCGGCCTTGTCGCCGGGCTGGAGGACGGGCTGATCGGGGTCAGTTCCGGCCGGATCAAGCTCGATGGCATGGCCGGGCTGATGGACTCCGTCTCGACGACGGTCGAGGCCGCCAATGCGGGGCGGCCGGCCTTTTTTTCCTGGCGCGTCGCCACCCAGGGGCGGCCGGCGACGCCGGGCGAATTGCGCGGCGTGATCCAGTTGCGGCCGACGCTGGATTATTCCTCGGTCCAGCCCGGCCTCGCCGCCAGCACGAAATTGCGCGAGATCGCCGCCGAAGTCCTGCCGGCCTACGAGGCGCAGGTCCGGCTGACCGGCCCCGTCGCCATGGCCGACGAGGAATTCGGCACGATCAAGGAACACGCTGCGCGCGACGGCCTTATCACCGCGGCGGTCGTGCTGTTCATCCTGTGGCGCGCTCTGCGCTCCGGGCGGCTGATTCTCGCGGTCGCGATCAATCTCACGGTCGGCCTCGCCATCACCGCCGCGCTCGGCCTCGCCATGATCGGGTCGTTCAACCTGATTTCGGTCTATTTCGCGGTTTTGTTCGTCGGCATAGGCGTGGATTTCGGCATTCAGTTCAGCGTGCGCTATCGCGCGGAACGCCATGAGATCGACGATCTTCCGACCGCCATTTCCCGCGCCGCGCTCTATTTCGGCGCGCCCTTGACCCTGGCGGGCCTCGCCACGGCGGCGGGCTTCATGTCCTTCCTGCCGACCGACTACAAGGGCGTCTCGGAACTGGGCCAGATTGCGGGCGTCGGCATGCTGGTCGCCTTCGCGGTCAGCGTGACCTTCCTGCCGGCCCTGATCGCTCTGTTCAACCCGCCGGGCGAGCCGGAGCCCTTGGGCTATGCCCAGCTTGCGCCGGTCGACCGCTTCATGGCGCGCCATCGCGTCGCCATCATCGCCGGCACGGCTCTGGTCGTGGTCGGCGGCCTGCCGCTGCTCTATTGGCTGAAATTCGATTTCAACCCGATCAATCTGCGCGACGCGCGCACGGAATCGGTCGCGACCTATCTCGAACTGGCGCGCGATCCCGACAATGGGGTTTATGCGATCCAGGCCATAGCGCCGACGCTCGAACAGGCCGACCAGACGGCGGCGCAGGTGGTCAAGCTGCCGGAAGTGGCCGAAGCGCGCACTTTGTCGAGCTTCATCCCCGCCGACCAGGCGCAGAAACTGCCCCTGATCGCCAAGGCCGCCGTCACCTTGCTGCCGGCGCTGGAGCCGAAGGCGCCAGCGCCCCCGCCGAACGACGCCGATATGATCGAGGCGGTGAAGGAGGCGGCGGACCGGCTGGTCGAGGCTGCGGACGCGCCGCATAATTCCGACCAGAAGACCGGCGGCGGCGCCGCCCGCCGGCTCGCGGCGGCGCTTCAGGCGCTCGCGGCGGCCCCGCCGGAGAAGCGCGAAGCCGCTCGCGCCGCTTTGGTCGATCCGCTCGCTTTCGATTTCGGCGGCTTGCGCAAGGCGCTCCGCGCGCAGGAGGTTACGCGCGCCAGCCTGCCGCCGGAACTGGTTCGCGACTGGATCGCACCCAGCGGCGGCGCAAGGCTTTCGATCACGCCCAAGGACAATTCCGGCGATCCGAACGCGCTGCGCGCCTTCGCCCGCGCCGTGCTCAAGGTCGAGCCCGAGGCCATTCTGGGGCCTGTCTCGGTGCTGGAGGCCGGCGACACCGTGGTGCGCGCCTTTGTCGAGGCTGGCGCGCTGGCGCTCGTCTCGATCGCGGTCATTCTGCTGCTGGTGCTGAAAAAGCCGCGCGATGTGGCGCTGACCCTGATCCCGCTGGCGCTCGCCGGCGTCGTCACCATGGAGATCATGGTGCTGATTGGCATGCCGCTGAATTTCGCCAATATTATCGCGCTGCCGCTGCTGCTCGGCGTGGGCGTCGCCTTCAAGATCTATTACATCATGGCCTGGCGGCAGGGGCAGACCGACCTGTTGCAGACCAGCCTCACCCGCGCGGTGATCTTTTCGGCGGCGACCACAGCAACCGCTTTCGGCAGCCTGTGGTTCTCAAGCCATCCGGGCACGTCGAGCATGGGAAAACTGCTGGCTTTGTCGCTGGTCTGCACTTTGGCGGCGGCGGTGCTGTTCCAACCGATCCTGATGGGCAAGCCCCGCAAGGCCGAGCGCCCCGAGAATGTCTGAATTCGGCGTCAAAGAATGAGAGTGGAGAAAAATCGATGAATATTCGCGTTGTGGCTTTTGCGCTGGCGTTATCGAGCCTGTCGGGGGCGGCCTATGCCGGGAGCACGCCGGACGAGGACGCCGCCTGCCGGCCGGATGTGCGCAAATTCTGCCATCGGCTTCCGCCGAATGCGAGCGACGCCGAATTCCTGTCCTGCCTGCAGGAAAACCGGCAGAAATTGTCGACGCCCTGCCGCAAGGTTCTGGAAGGCCATGGGGTCTGATTTTTTCGCCTTTGTCTGAATTTTTCCACGGAACGCGGGCAGGATGATCCCGTCCCTCGGCCGGAATTTGAGGAGAGCGCAGATGCGCCAGTTTTTGGGTCGTCCGTTTCTTGGTCGATTGCGAGAAGCGCGGCGCATTCGCGCCGTCGCCGGTCTCGCCGCGGCCGCGTTGATCGGCGCGGCGACGGCGGCCTCCGCCGAAAACGCCAAGGAGGGCGCCAAGCCGGCGGCGCCCGTCGCCCAACCGGCCGCCCATCCCGCCGGGCCGGCGCTGAACGGCTTTTGGCAGGCCTATAATGACGACGGCCGGCCCGGCGGCGTGTTCTTCTTCTACGAAAAGAACGGCTTCTACGAGGGCCGTCTGGTCAAGGCCGTCACTTATCCCGACGAGCCGCCGGACGATCCGCTCTGCAAGGCCTGCCCGGGCGAGAAGAAGAACCAGCCGATGATGGGCCTCGTCATCGTCTATGGCATGAAGCGCCACGGCGCCAAATATGAGGACGGCCACATTCTCGACCCGCGCGACGGCAAGATCTGGAGCGCCGAGGTCGAGGTCACGCAGGACAATCAGAAGCTGAACCTGCGCGGCTATATCGGCACGCCTTTGCTCGGCCAGACCCGGGTCTGGACGCGTCTGCCCGACGACACCATGGCGGCGGCGGATATTCCGGGGGAGCCGATCGGGGGCGCGGACGCCGGCCACGCGAAAAAGCCGACCGCGCAATCCGCCGGCGCGCCCGCCGCCGCCAAGCCGGCGACGGCGGCCCCCAAGGCGCAATGACGAACACGTCCGGCGGCGGAGTCTCATCCGCCGTCGGCCGCGCGATCAGGCGTCGAGTTCGGATTGTTCGGCAAGCAGCGAGATCCGGACCAGTTCGGACAGGCTGTTGGCGCCCGTCTTCGCCATCAGATTGGCGCGATGGGTTTCGACCGTGCGGACGCTGACGCCGAGTTGAAAGGCGATGGTCTTGTTGAGCTTGCCTTCGAGCAGGCCGGCGAGCACGTCCTTTTCGCGCGCCGTGAGCCGGCCGAGCCGCGCCCGCGCCGCCATGGCCCCGCCGCCGCGCCGCGCCAGCGCCTCGCGCACGGAGTTGATCATCAGTTCGTCGTCGAAGGGCTTTTCGATGAAATCCACC
>NZ_JAYSBG010000147.1:0-8215 GCF_041915505.1 Rhodoblastus sp.
CGGCCTCTCGCGACCGATTGCAGCGATTGGAAATCAAGGCTCCGCGTACGGGCTATGTGAACGAACTGACCGTCCATACGATGGGTGGGGTGATCTCGCCGGGGCAAACCGTGATGTCCATCATTCCTAGCGATGAACCGCTTCAGGTCACGGTCAAGATCCGCCCCGACGAAGTCGACGAAGTTCATCCCGGTCAGCCCGCGACGGTTCGCCTGACGTCGCTGAAGCTGCCCACGCCGCCCGAGCTTGAGGGCGTGGTCGCCAATGTCTCGCCCGACCAGGTGAAGGATGAGCGCGTGGGTCAACCCTATTTCACGGCGAAGATCGACATACCCATGAATGAAGCGGCAAAGCTTCAGGGCAAGGAGCTCTTCCCGGGCATGCCTGCGGAAGTTCTGATCCGCGGTGAGGCGCGACGCGTCATCGCCTATCTCACGCAGCCCTTGACCGACAAGCTTGGACTGGTCTTCCGTGAGAAGTGAGCGCGACGAGAGCCCTCACGCAATTTTGATGGGCGTGAAGGCGGAATGGACAGCGTGGCCGCGATCCGTTTCATCCTGAATGAATTCGGGGTCGCGTCCGGTTGGTTCCGTGGCGCTTGAGCCTTTCCGGCGCACGCAAAAAACACATAAAGAAATGGACGCTGGACTCAGCGAATGGGAGGCGTATCGCTTCCAGCGCCGGAGACGGACCAAGGTTGGATGCGGCCTCATGCCCGATCGGTCGAAGCCATGACTTCAACACTCAGACCGGAACGAACAGATGCGCTGGCGGCCAGCCTAAAGCAACGATACTGGCTGCCGCACGATGCCGCTTATCGGCCAGGAGCGTGGGCGGAGCTTGACGCGCGCTATCGCGAGCCGCATCGCGCTTATCACACTTGGCGACATATTGCTGAAATCTTCGAGAGATTGGCGTCGTTGTCTCGCGCGGCGATACGTCATGACATCATGATCGCCGCTATATTCTGGCACGACGCGGTTTATGACCTGTACGATAGGAACGGCGCCCCGCGAGCCGACCGCGACAATGTTCGGGCGAGCGCGGATCTCTTCGGGCGCTACTCCAACGCGAGCGAAAGCGAGGCCGGCGCGGTGGAGGAATTGATCATGGCCACAGCCGATCACCTCCACGCCAAACCCGATTTCGAGCGATATCCCGGATTTTGTGACGATTTCGATCTTTTTCTCGACCTCGATCTGGGATCTCTTGCTTCGCCATGGGATCAATTCGAGGCCAACCTCCACAAGCTTCGGTTCGAACACGAGACGATGGCCGAGGCCGAATTTTATCGTGAACAAATTGCGATGCTCACGCGCTTTCAAGAGCGCGACGCTCTCCTCTTTCGCTGTGCGGAAACACGTGAGAAATGGGGCGATCGCGCAGCCGCAAATCTCGGGCGGTGTATCAAAGATTTACGCAGCAAACTGAAGACGATTGGAGGCCCCCAACCATGAATGCGGCCGAGATGGACCTTGGCTCGACGGCTCTGTTCATGTCGCCTGAAGCCGCTTCAACTGCGCGGAATCCAGCTTTTCGATTTCCCGGCTCGCAGTCTCGTATCCCATTCGAACAATTTCGTCGTAGCGGCTCCAATCGAGCCAGCCGACGCCCTCGATCCTCGGCGCGACAAGCAGGTCGACTCTTGTACGCATCGTCCGTTGCTTCGCCTGCGAGCCCAGCAGAGCGGCGTTGAACAATGTTTCGTGCAGCAGCGGAAATTGATAGCGCCGCGTGGAGCGCCCCTTCCATCGATCGACCAGCAGGCTGATGGCATTCGGCAAACGATCCGACATCAGGCTCATGTCGGTTTCGGCGAGCATGTCTACGCCGATGATGTAAGCCGCTCCCATTTGCTCCATGACATCAACAGGGAAATTGTTGAAGGTCGCGCCGTCAAAAATCATGTTTCCGTCGATGATTTGCGGCGGGAAAATTCCGGGTATCGATGCGCTGGCGACCAGATTTCGCCACAGAAGACCACGCCGGAGCACTTCCTCCCGCGCGGTTGAATAATTCGATCCGATGCAAAAATGCGTCTTCCAAATGTCCTCGCTGCACGCGTCGTCCGATCCGAACGTCCTGTTGATGATGCGACGAAGCGCATCCTGGACGTTCATTCCCTTGATCAGCGAAACCAATGGCGCGAGGTTGTAATCCTTGAGCAAATTCGCCTTGAAGGCGGCCCTTCCCGCTTCGACGAGCGTTTCGCCTTGAATTTCGAGCGCATCGAACGCCGAGATGATCGCTCCGATGCTGGTCCCTCCCAGGTAATCCGGATCGACGCCAGCCGCATGCAGAGCCTGGAGGACTCCGATTTCCGCGAGGCCTCGCGCGCCGCCGCCGGACAGGACGAGGCCTACCGCCTGGCCCGCCAAAACCCGCGCCAGGCGGGACCAATCGCGATCCATGTCTTCCCGCACATGAAAGTGTCTGAGAACCTCATATCGAGACAACCAGGCGTTCGTGACGAGAGGCCTTCCGCCACCCGACGGATAGAGCAGGACAAGCGTTTGGTTGGCGCGCGGGAAATGAGCGTCTCCGTCAATCGCGAGCATGTCATGCGACGGATCGGTCGGCGCATCGCGGCCCGAAGCCACAAGCAGGATTTCATCGGCCAGCTGAAGGCAAAGCGCGGCGAAAGGCGTCGAGCGCGAATCGACGATGACAAACAGCGCCTCGTTGGCGGCCGCCCGATCATTCAGGAAACGAGCGACCGATCCGTTGGGCGCGAAGCGGTCGGATTCCTCGGCGGCGCAGCGAGGGAGATCGGCTTCGGCGACAACTTCGACCGGGCCGCCGAATTTCAATCGCGCCTTCGCCAAACGGCGCGCAAACCGGATAAGGTCTATCTGCGGCGATAATTGCAATACCGCGATGACGACGGGCCGCCAGATTGCGGAACGTGTTCTTTCCTTGTTGCGAAATCGTTCAATGGCGAGACGCATGATCTCGGTCGCGAATTGAGGCTTGCGCGACAGCAGCGACTCGAAAGACGGACGGTCGAAACGCGCGATGCGCGATTCCCGGATCGCCATCACGCTCGCCGATCGTGGGGCGTTCAACAGGAAGGCCAGCTCGCCAACGGTTTCGCCACAGCCGATTTCATTCAGAATTTCAGTGCCTTTGGATGTCTTGCGGAAGGCTCTCAGGCGGCCGCTCAGAACGACATACACGTCCTTGCCCAAGTCGCCTTCTTCAAAGAGGAGTTCCTTCGGGCCAAGCACCAGCAATTCGAATTCCGCATCGAACTGTTTAAACGCGACGCCAAATTTCGCCTTCAGGGCGTCGCCCAGGATCGCACGATCGGCATTTTGAATGTTTGAACCGGTCCCTGCGGTCGCACCCATTCGCGCCTCCCGCGAATGACGATTTGGTCAGGAAGAGGCGAAACCGACTCGTTCGCGAAGACCGCACGATATGCGGGAGCTCCTTTGGGCTCGTCGCTTCACCTTGATCTCGTCCCATGGAGACGCAACTACCACGGACAACACGGTCCGCTTGAATCTGGTTCCTGCGGATGCCGAACGGTCGCAAATAAGCGCCGGCGGTCTCTTGAGGGTCGATCGAGGCCAGTCATCGGCCAGAGCGCCATCGGGCGGTCCATAGGCGTTTTCCGCCCCGAAATGACCGCCCGCGCAAAAAAATGCGGCGCGCCGCCGAAGCAGCGCGCCGCAATGTCAAGCGACCAAAAGGCGATCCGGCCTATTCGACCAGGCGCGCGCGCATGCGGGCGTATTCGTCGGCGCTGATGGCGTTGGTTTCCTTCAGCTTGTCGAGCTTGGCCAGTTCGTCGGCGACGCTGAAGCCGACGAAACGGCGCATGTCGTCGCGCGCCTGTTTGACGTCCTGCAGCCGGCGCTCCGCCATGCCGCGTCCCTGGAAGATCAGATAAGCGAGGACGCCGAGCAGCGGCGCGAAGATCAAGGCGATGATCCAGATCGCCTTGATCCAGCCGGAAACGTCATGGCGACGGAACAGATCGCTGATCACATTGATCAGGATCCAGATCCACATGATGAACAGGAAGATCGTGAAGGCGTCGACCAGAAAATTCCAGAAATTGAACCCGCCGTCGAAAAGCATGATCGTATCCCCCCTGTCTGAACGCGGATAAAGCCGCAAAATCGGATTGCGTCCTGTTTAGCCCAAGCCCCAGTCGCGAACAAGCCGACCTCCGGCGCGATTCCGCCGGGCGCGCCAGCGCCTTAATGAAGCCTTTACCACGTTGCATCAAAGCTGGCGCGAACTTCGAGACAGGATCGATGGGATATCTGCACCCGCCGCCCGGCGACGCGCCGGTCATTGTGATGAAGGACGTCGGCGGCGACGTCCGCGAATATAGCGCGATGACGACCGCCTATATCCGCAGCGGCCGTGAGGTGCGCCTGCATGAATGCCGCTCGGCCTGCACGCTGGCGCTCGCGGTCCCCAATGTCTGCGTCTATCCCGACAGCGTGCTGCGGTTTCACAAGGCCTATAACCCGATCACCAAAGCGACCAACGAAGACGTCTCCTCCGCCATGCTGTCCGCCTATCCGCCCGCCGTGCGCGAGCGTCTCGGCGTGCTGACGCGGCAATATAAATCCTTGACGGGATCGGAGTTGATCCGCCTCGGGGTGCGCGACTGCAATACGCCCGCCTCGCCGAAAGTGCTGATCGCGCGGGCGAGCGTGCGACCCAGCGCGCCGGAAAATCCCTTTTCCAACACCTTCGGCGGCCTGATGGCGGGGCTGAACCCGACCGGGATTCCCGCCTATAGCGGCTATAACAACGCGCCCGTTCAGGTCCAGCGCGTCAAGGTCCAGGTCGCAGAAGCCGTCCCGCCGGCCGGCGACGCGCCGCACTCGGACGCCTCGTCGCCGGACGCCGCGACGGCCGCCGTCGTCATGCCGGTTCCGCCCCCGCGCCCGGCGCAGCTTGACCAGGCGGCCGCGCAAAACGCCCGCGACCCGGCGCCGAGCGACACGTCCAGCGCCAATCCACCTGCCGCCAATCCGCAAGATTCGTCGCCTCCCCTGCCGCCGCAGCCGCCGTTCCGCGCCTTGGCGCCCGCCGCGCCGCCCCCAAAAACGGCGACGCGCTGGGGCGCGCCGATCAATGGCGCCGCGCCGACCCTGGCTTCGGCCCGCTTTGCGCCCTTTCCCTATCGCCTGACCCGCAAGGGCTGAGCGCATCGCCCTCAAAACAGGCTGAGTTGGCGCGCGCCGCCCTCGGGCGGTTTGAACAGATCGGTCCGCAGGGCGATTCTGCGCTTGCCGAAACCGATCTTCGCGCTCGCCATTTCAAAGCGCCGGCCGATCATCCAGGCGTAGGGTCCGGTCCCGGTCATGCGTTTGCCCCAGGCGGAATCGTAGAGCTTGCCGTCGCGGGTCGAGCGCAGCAGCGACAGCACCTTGCGATATTTGTCGGGGAAATGTTCGAGCAGCCAATTGCCGAACAGATCCTGCGTCTCCAGCGGCAGCCGCAGCAGGATATAGCCGGCCTCCCGCGCGCCGAAGGCGAAGGCGCGGGTGAGAATGGTCTCCATTTCATGATCGGTGACGCCGGGAATGACCGGCGCGATCATGACCGCGGTCGGCACGCCGGCGACCGAGAGCTTTTCGATCGCCTCCAGCCGCCGCCCCGGCGTGGTCGCGCGCGGCTCCATGGTCCGCGCCAGAGCGCGGTCGAGCGTGGTCACCGAAAGCGCGACCTTGACCAGCCCTTTCGCCGCCATCGGCGCGAGCAGATCGAGATCGCGCAGGACCAAAGCCGATTTGGTGACGATGGCCACGGGATGATCGGCCTCCGCCAGAACCTCCAGCACCTGCCGCATGACGCGATATTCGCGCTCGATCGGCTGATAGGGGTCGGTATTGGTTCCGATCGCCAGCGTCTTCGGCTGGTAGCCGGGAGCGGAAAGCTCGCGCTTCAGCACCTCGGCCGCGCCGTCCTTGACGAACAGCCGGCTCTCGAAATCGAGCCCCGGCGACAGGCCCATATAGGCGTGGGTGGGCCGCGCGAAACAATAGACGCAGCCGTGCTCGCAGCCGCGATAGGGATTGATCGAGCGGTCGAAGGCGATGTCCGGCGATTCATTGCGCGCGATGATCGTGCGAGGCCGTTCATGGGTGATTTCCGTCCGGAACGGCGGCAGGTCGTCCAATGAACCCCAGCCGTCGTCGCAATCGACGCGCTGGACCTTTTCGAAACGTCCCGACGCATTGCTGACCGCCGCCCGCCCGCGACGGCGGCCAGGGGCGACCGTCGAGACCGCTTCGGGGGCGGAGGCCGGGGCGGACGCCGGATCTTGTGCCGAAAAAGCCATAGCCGCCCCTCCTGGGCCGCCTCCCCTGAGACCAGCGCTCGAACAAAACAGGTACAAGGAACATTTATAGAACGTTAAAACTTTGTCAAGACTTCGCCCTGCGCTGGCGGCCAAAACCCTTGCCAAAGGCGGGATTTCGACTAAAGCGATCGCCCCATGGTCATGGCGGTCGTTCTCTCTCCTTCCCTCGGCGCGGAAACCCCGGCGGCGCGCGCCGCCGAGGCTGTTGCGCGCAGCCTGTGCGCTTTGGTGCGCGCGACCGTCGAAGGCGTGGTGCGCGAAGCCTTCATCATCGGCCCGGCCGAAGACCAGCTCACGGAAATCGCCGATCAAGCCGGTTGCGGGCTGATCGAGGCCCATTCGGCCGGCGAGGGGCTGGCGCAGGCGGCGGCGCGTTCGCGCAGCGAGATCGCCTTCGTGCTGCTCGGCGGCTTCGCGCCGCAAAGCAGTTTCGTTGAGGAGGCCGGCGACCTTCTGCGCGACGCCCAGGCCTTTCACGGCGTCTTGCTGCGGCGTTTCCCGAACACTCTGATGACCCGCCTCGCGCCCAGCCTGGCCGAGCCGGTCGGCGTCTTCGCCCAATGCGCGGCCTTGCGCGACGCCGCCCCGCGCGACCTGAAACATCTGATCAGGCGGCTGAAAATCAGGCGCACGCTTGACGCGCGGGCGCAAAAACTGGTCTGACGGGCGCGAAAAGGCGCAAGGCTGCGTGGAAAAGCCTTGCAACGCCTTCCCACCCGCTGGCGGATCGACTAAGGTCGCCGGCAGATTTCCAATGAAAACAATAATGCCGCGCTTTAGCCGAAGGGGTGAGAATGACGTCAGAGACGATCTCCCGGACTGCCGCCCGTATCTTCAATGTCGTCCTGATCAAGCCCACCCATTACGACGACCAGGGCTATCCGATCCAATGGTTCCGTTCGGCGATCCCTTCGAATACTTTGGCCTGCATGTTCGGGTTGGCGCAGGACGCCGCGCAACGCGCCATTCTCGGCGAGAATGTCGAAATCCGCCTGCATACCTATGACGAGACCAATACCCGCATCCGCCCGGCCGAAATCGCGCAACTGGTCCGCGAAGGCGGCGGCGAGGGCCTGATCTGCCTGGTCGGCGTGCAATCGAACCAGTTTCCGCGGGCGCTCGATCTCGCCCGCCAGTTCCGCGCGGCGGGTCTGCCGGTCGGCATAGGCGGCTTCCATGTCTCGGGCTGCCTCGCCATGCTGCCGGAGCTGCCGCCGGAAATCCGCGAAGCGCAGGATCTCGGCATTTCGCTATTCGCGGGCGAGTCGGAAAACAGCCGGCTCGACGACTTCCTCGTCGACGCTTTCGCCGGCAAGCTCAAGCCGCTTTATAATTATCTCGACGACCTGCCCTCGCTCGAAGGCGAGCCGCTGCCGATCCTGCCGCGCGCCCGCGTCCGCCGCACCATGGGCAAGCTGTCGAGCCTCGATTTCGGCCGCGGCTGCCCCTATCAATGTTCGTTCTGCACCATCATCAATGTGCAGGGCCGCAAGAGCCGCTTCCGCAACGCCGACGATCTCGAACGCATTTTGCGCGAGAACCAGGCGCAGGGGGTGACGCGCTTCTTCATCACCGACGACAATTTCGCCCGCAACAGCCAATGGGAGCAACTCTTCGACCGCATCATCAAGCTGCGCGAGGAAGAGGGCATGACGTTCGGCTTCACCATCCAGGTCGATACGCTTTGTCACAAAATTCCGAACTTTATCGAGAAGGCGGCGCGCGCGGGCGCCAACCGCGTCTTCATCGGGCTTGAGAACATCAATCCGGACAATCTGATCGAGGCCAAGAAGCGCCAGAACAAGATCACCGAATATCGCGCCATGCTGCAGAAATGGCGCGAGCACGGCGCCCATACCGCCGCCGGCTATATTCTCGGCTTCC
>NZ_JAYSBG010000148.1:0-8186 GCF_041915505.1 Rhodoblastus sp.
TTCATCGCCGGCCTGCTGCTGGCCGAAACCGAATTCCGTCGCGCCGTCGAACTGGCGATCGAGCCGTTCAAGGGCCTGCTGCTCGGCCTGTTCTTCGTCTCCATCGGCGCCGGCCTCGATCCGATGGAAGTGGTCCGGCATCCGGGCGCCACGCTCGGGGTGGCGGCGGCGCTGATCCTCATCAAGGCGCCGCTGGTCATGGCGCTGTCGCGGCCGTTCGGGCTACGCTGGAGCAAGGCGCGCGAGGTCGGCCTGCTGCTCGGCCCCGGCGGCGAATTCGCCTTCGTCATTCTCTCCTCGGCGGTCGCAGCCCATATCCTCTCGCCGGAGCTTGAGGACGAAATCCTGATCGGCGTCACCCTGTCGATGATGCTGATCCCGTTTTTCGCCGCCCTGGCCGCGCGCACGGCGCCCAAGAAGGAGATTTTCCTGCCGGGCCCCGAGCCGAGCGAACTGGCGCCGGCCTCGCGCGTCATCATCGTCGGCTATGGCCGCGTCGGCCAGATCGTCGGGGAGCTGATGCGCGTCCACAAGATCGACTATCTCTGCGTGGACGGCGATCCAGGCATCGCCGCCCAGGCCCGCACGCGCGGCGATCCGGTCTATTGGGGCGACGCCACCAACCAGGATTTCCTCGACCGCTGCGGCCTCGGCACGGCCCGCGCCTTGGTCGTGACCATGCATGCGCCGAGCGCGGTGGACGCCGTGGTGCGGCAGGCGCGCGCGTCGCGGGCCGACCTGACCATCGTGGCGCGCGCCCGCGACGCCGCCCACGCCCGCTCGCTCTACAAACTCGGCGCGACCGACGCCGTGCCGGAGACGATGGAGGCGAGCCTGCAATTGTCCGAGGCCGCGCTGGTTGATATCGGCGTGCCGATGGGCCTGGTCATCGCCTCGATCCACGAGCAGCGCGACATCTACCGCAAGACCCTGATCGCCGACGAAAGCCAGGCCGCCGCGCCGCGCCCGTTCAAGGCGCGGCGGCAAAAGCGCGTGGCGAAATGAAGCTTCGACGCTTATTGATGGATAATATTCACGATCCATTACCTTTGCGCAGACAAGGCTGGCGCGAACGGATCCGGTTAAACCCTCGGTAACGACCGAGTCATAGCGTTTCTCTCGCTGAAACAGGTTTTTAGAAAAGACCTGCCCGGCCGTTTCATATTTTTATTGACGAGAGAATCCTATGAAAAAAGCTTTGACGATACTTGGCGGCCTGTTTCTGGTCCTTCTCGTCGCGCTTGGCGGCGTCATCGGCTTCGGCGTTGTTCAAGGCGGCAAGCTCGACGTCGAGAGCAAGGCCTATGTCGACGCGACGCTGCCTCGCGTTCTGGCCGATCCCAGCGCCAGCAATTTCTTCAGCTTCATCGCGCCGAAAGACAAGGCGAAATTGGACGCCGCGACGATCGACCAATTCGCGCAGAAGGTTTCGACGTCGCTGGGGCAGTTCCAGTCCTTCGACGATCTCAAGGGCAGTTCGATCGCGATGTTTACCCCGGACGGCGCTGACATCCAGGCGAAATATCTCGCCCGCTGCCACTATGAAAAGGGCTCCGTGACGGCGACGATCACCGTGCGGAAAACGGGCGAAAACTGGAGCCTGATGGGCGTCTTCCTCAATTTCGACACCCTGGAGCGGAATCCGGCGGCGCCGTCGCGGGCGTAAGATCGCCCGCGCCTTTCCTTGAAGGGAAGCAAGTCCGCCGGAAGAGCCGAGGCTAATCCAGCGGCAGCGCCACGAAACGCGCCTGGCCCTGGGCGTTGGCGATCAGCAGCAGCGCCGACTTGCGTCCGTCGGCCTTCGCCGCCTTGGCCTGCGCGACCAGATCCTCCGGCGCATTGACCGCCTGGCGGTTGATTTCGAGGATCACGTCGCCCGGCGAGAGCCGCTGTTCCGCCGCCGGCGTATCGCTATCCACCTTGACGATGGCGACGCCGGTCTTGACGCTGTCCTTGATCTGATATTTGGCGCGCGAGGCGTCGCTCAGCGCGACGACATCCATGCCGAACACATGGGTCTTTTCCTCGCGCGGCGGCTGTTTCGGCGCCGGCTCGGGCCTGTCGGCCTTGGCTTCCTTCTCCTGCAGCCGGCCGAGCGTCACCTTCTTGGTCTGCTCCTTGCCGTCGCGGATCACGACCACCTCGACCTCCTTGCCGACGGGAGTCGAGGCCACGATCTTCGGCAATTCGCGCGCGTCCGGCACCGGTTTGCCGTCGAAGGTCACGATGACGTCGCCGGGCTTGAAGCCGGCGCTGGCCGAGGGGCCCTTTTCGTCAATGCCCGAGATCAGCGCGCCGCGCGCCTTGCCGATGCCGAGGCTCTCGGCAATCGCGTCATCGACGTTCTGGATGCGCACGCCGAGCCAGCCGCGCCGGGTCTCGCCGAATTTGATCAATTGCTCGATCACCGGCTGCGCGGTGTTCGCCGGCGTGGCGAAACCGATGCCGATCGAGCCGCCGGACGGCGACAGGATCGCCGTATTGATGCCGATCACCTCGCCGGCCATGTTGAACAGGGGACCGCCGGAATTGCCCTTGTTGATGGCCGCGTCGGTCTGCAGGTAATTGTCATAGGGTCCGCTGTCGATATTGCGGCCCTTGGCGGAAATGATGCCGGCGGTCACCGAGCCGCCCAGCGCGAAGGGATTGCCCACCGCGATCACCCAATCGCCGACGCGCGACTTGTCGCTGTCGCCGAATTTCACCGCCGCCAGCGGCTTGGGCGGCTTCACGCGCAAAACCGCGAGATCGACCTTGGCGTCCTTGCCGACGATCTCGGCCTTGAGCTTGGAGCCGTCGGTGAAGATCACCTCGACGTCATTGGCGCCGTCGATGACGTGATTATTGGTGATGACGATGCCGGCGGCATCGATCACGAAGCCCGAACCGAGCGAGCTGGAGCGACGGGGATGGCCCTCCCCGTTCTGCTGCTTGCGGCGCTTGAGATATTCCTCGAACATGTCGTCGAGCGGCGAGCCCGGCGGCAGTTTGGGCGCGTCGGCGTCTTTTTCCTCGACGGCCTGCGTCGTCGCGGAAATGTTCACCACCGCCGGCGTCACCGATTGCGCGAGATCCGCGAAGGATTCGGGCGCCGGCGCGGCGCGTAGCGGCGCCGGCTGCAGCGCGGCCAGGGCGCCCGCGACGGCGAGTCCCGCGAGCAGGCGGCGGGGGGCGAAGGTCCTGATCCTGGTCTTGCTCATTGCTGCCTCACTTTTTCGCTGTCGCGCTCACGGCGGCCGTCACGGCTTGGCCGTCGCCTTGCCCGAGGCGTTGTCGAAGAAACGGAAGAAATCCGAGCTGGGCGAGATCACGAAACGCGCGCTCTTGTTCTTCAGCGCGGAATCATAGGCCTGCATCGAACGGTAGAAAGCGAAGAAATCCGGGTCCTTGCCGAACGCTTCGGCGAACACCCGGTTACGCTCGGCCTCGCCTTCGCCGCGCATCGAATCGGCCTGCTGCTGCGCCTCCGCCACGATCACGGTGGCGTCGCGCTGGGCGGTGGCCCGGATCTGCTGCGCCTCCTGCTGGCCGAGCGCGCGGAACTCCGCCGCCTCGCGCGCGCGCTCGGTGCGCATGCGGTCAAACACCTTTTCCGAAATCTGGCGCGGCAGGTCGACGCGCCTCATGCGGGCGTCGACAATGGAGACGCCGAAGCGCGCGGCCTCCGTATTGACCTGATCGCGAATCCGCGTGGTCAAGGCGGCGCGCTCGTCGCGGACGATCTGGGTCTGGTTGGCCTCGCCCAGCACGCGCCGCACCGCCGAATTGAGCACGGAGGCGAGCTGGTTGTCGGCGCGCGCGACGGTGCCGACGGTTTGATAGAATTTCAGCGCGTCGGTGATGCGATAGCGCACGAAGGCGTCGACTTCGAGCCGCTGGTTGTCGGCGGCGAGAATCTCCTGCTTCGGCGATTCCAGATCGAGAATGCGATTGTCGATATAAACCACCGATTCGATGAACGGCAGCTTGAAGTGCAGCCCCGGCTCGGTGATGAGGCCGCGATTGGGCACCGGCTCGCCGAAACGCAGCAACAAAGCCTGCCGGGTCTGCTTGACCTCGAAGGTCGACGACAGCGCCACAACGAACAGGAATACCGCGCCGGCGAGCAGCGCGAGCCATTTCGACGAGATCATTGCTGGCCTCCCGTCGTCGCGGGCTTGGCGGATTCGGCCGACTTGGCGCCGAAATCGAGCGGCGCCAGCGGCAGCAGCGGAGTCGTTCCGGCGGCGCGGTCGAGGATGACCTTGTCGCCCGATCCGAGCACGCGCTCCATGGTTTCGAGATAAAGCCGCTCGCGGGTCACGTCCGGCGCCTTCCTGTATTCTTCGAACACTTTGAGATAGCGCGCCGCCTGGCCGCGCGCCTCGGCGACCGTCTGCTCGCGGAACGCTTCCGCGTCGCGCGTGATTCGGGCGGCCTCGCCGCGCGCCTGCGGCACGATCGAATTGGCCGCCGCCTGCGCCTCGTTGACGAAGCGGCTGCGATCCTGCTGCGCCGCCGTCACGTCGCGGAAAGCGGCGATGACGGTCGGCGGCGGATCGACCGAGAGCAATTGCACCTGCAGGATCTGGACGCCGGCGCGGTAGGAATCGAGCACCTGCTGCATCGACGTCTGCACAGCCGGCTCGATCACCTTGCGCTCGGCGGTCAGCAGGCGCTGGATCTGGGTGCGACCTACGATTTCACGCATGGCGCTTTCCGCAACCGCCTTAATGGTTTCGACCGGGTTCTTGATGTTGAAGGCGAAATCTTCGGGATGGGCCGGATCGATCTGCCAGATCACCCGGAACTTCACGTCGGCGATGTTTTCGTCGCCGGTCAGCATCAAGCTTTCTTCAGGAACCTCGGTCGCATTCGGCGAATCGGCGCGGCCGATCGTGCCGATATCGATGGAATTGCGGTCGGTGACATTGAGCCGGATGACGTCGCCGATCGGCTCGGGCCAGACATAGTTCAGGCCCGGCCCAGTTTTGCCGACATAGCGGCCGAACACCAGATTGAGGCCGACCTGATTGGGCCCGACCGTATAAAAGCCGGTCGCGAGCCAGAACAACACGGCCACGGCGACGAGCGCCAACACGCTGCGCGGCGAGAAATCGCCAGCCGTGAGATTCTGAACGCGGTTCTGCGCCTTGCGCACCCAGGCCTCGAAATCGGGGCCAGGTCCACCAGAGCCGCCGCCGGAGCCGCCGCCCGAACCGCCGCCAAACGGGCCGCCGCCGAACGGACCGCCGCCTCCCCCTGGCGCGCCCCACGGATTGCCGGGGCCGCCGCCCTTGCGCGCGTCATTCTTGCCGGCGTTTCCCCAAGGATTGCGCTTGCCGTCCGAGGGATCGTTCCCTTCCGGCTTTGGCGGCTGGTCGCCGCCCTGATTGCTCCAGGGCATGAAGTCCTCAACTCTTCGCGCCGCGACGCCCGCGGCGTTTCGGCCCCATCTATATAGAGTGCGGCCGGAACGGGCACAATTGTCGATCAAATATGTCGGTAATCGACATATTCCAGCCCGACTTCATCGCCCGGGCCGCGTTCGGGCGTCTCGCGCCACGTCTCGCGCCATTGCGTCCAGTCGACCTCGGGAAAGAAGGCGTCGGCCTCGGGCGCGCAATCGACTCGCGTGAGGCGCAGATAGGCGGCGCGCGGCAGGCCGAGGCGGTAAAGCGCGGCGCCGCCGGCGAGGATGATCTCGGCGGCGTGCATGGAGCGGGCGAGCGCCGCGCCAAGCGCCAGCGCCTCGTCGAGATCGCCGGCGAGATGCAGATGATCCGGCCGCGCGCCGGCGAGAAAGCCCGGATCGCGCGTCACGACAATGGTCACCCGGCCGGGCAAAGGCTTGCCGATCGACTGATAGGTCTTGCGCCCCATGATGAGCGGGCGGCCCCAGGTGATGTCGCGGAAACGCTTGAGATCGCTCGGCGCGCGCCAGGGAATGGAATTGTCCTTGCCGAGCGCGCCATTGCGGGCGACCGCCGCGACCAATGTCAGCGGAACCGATTCGCTCATACCGCGACCGGCGCCTTGATCGCCGGCTGCGGATGATAATCCTCGAAGGCGATATCGTCGTAAGTGAAGGAGAACAGATCCGTTTTCGCCGGATTGAGCTTCAGCCGCGGCAAGGGTCCCGGCGCGCGCGAAAGCTGTAGCCGCGCCTGTTCATAATGATTCGAGTAGAGATGGGCGTCGCCGAAGGTGTGGACGAAATCGCCGACCTCCAGCCCGCAGGCCTGCGCCACCAGATGGGTCAGCAGCGCATAGGAGGCGATGTTGAAGGGCACGCCGAGAAAAAGATCGGCCGAGCGCTGATAGAGCTGGCACGACAGCCGGCGGACGCCATCCACTTCCGCGACATAGAACTGGAACAGGCAATGGCAGGGCGCCAGAGCCATCTGCTCGATCTCGGCCGGATTCCACGCCGAGACCACCAGCCGGCGCGAGAACGGATTGGTTTTGATCTCGCTGACCAGCCAGGCGATCTGGTCGTAGGTCCGGCCGTCGGCGCCGGCCCAGGAGCGCCATTGCCGGCCATAGACCGGGCCGAGATCGCCGTTTTCATCGGCCCATTCGTCCCAGATGCTGACGCCGTTCTCTTTCAGATAGCGGATATTGGTGTCGCCGCGCAGGAACCACAAAAGTTCATGGACGATGGATTTGGTGTGCAGCTTCTTGGTCGTCAGCAGCGGAAAGCCGGCGCGAAGGTCGAAACGGAGCTGCGCGCCGAAGATCGAGGTGACGCCGACGCCCGTGCGGTCGCTTTTGGCCACGCCCTCGTCGAGGACGCGCTGAAGAAGGTCGAGATAGGCCCGCATGGCTCCTGCCGCTCTGGATTGAGCCGCGCAGTTTAGCGATTCTGCCCGCCGTGGAAACCCGTCAGGGTTCGATCAGCTTTCTATACACATGCCAGGAGGCGTGCCCGATCAGCGGCAGCACCACCGTCAGGCCCAACAGGCCGGACAAGAGTCCGAAGGCCAGAAACAGCCCGATCACCAGCGCCCAGGCCAGCAATTGCCAGGGATTGGTCAGCACGGATTTCACCGAGGCGATCATGGCGGTGACGAAATCCACGTCGCGGTCGAGCAGCAGCGGGCAGGACACCACCGAGACCGAGAAGATCGTGAAGGCGATCAGGCCGCCGACGAGATTGCCGACCAGGATGAACAGCAGTCCCTTGGGCGTGGACAAAGCCTCCTGAACGAACTGGGCCGGGTCGGGCATATGGGCGCCGTAGAACATCAGATAGAGGAAGAAGGCGTAATCGATCCACAGGATGAAGGAGAACAGCGAGACCAGGCACATCCAGCCGAGATCGCGGCCGCCGCTGGTCTTCACCGCGCCCAGAATCGCGCCCCAGGACAAAGGCTCGTCCTTCTCCAGGCGGCGACTCACCTCATAGATCACCGCCGCCGAAAAGGGCGCGATCAGCGCGAAGCCGGTCAGGAAAGGGTAAGTGAAGAAATGCAGGCCCGACAGCCTGGCGAAGAAGATCGCGATCCAGCCGCCGAGCGTATGTAGCGCGCCGATGGTCAGGCCGTATTGCGGCGCGCGTTTCAGATCGCTCCAGCCGGAAACCAAAGCGTTGAAAATATCGTCCTTGTGCAGCTTGCGCACAATCACGTCGCGTCGCGCCGCGCGCGCGGCCTCGCTCGGCGCCTGTTGGGCCTCGTCCTGCATGAATTCTCCCCATTGTCCTCGCCGGACGCCCGCTTTTGCAGGTCTTTCCGACGACAGATTGCGGCAGGCGCTCGCAACCGGCAAGAGGCGCCGACGCGCTGGAACAAGAGAATCTCGGCGTGGCCCCCTTTCGTCCACGCTTCGCCTTCTCTATATTCTTTTGGCCGCCTTCCGGCGGCTATGGCGATAAATGGTGATCGGAATAAGCCTTTCGGACCCGGGGGCGGTACCCGGCGCCTCCACCCCGGCCCGTCTCAGCTTTTCAGGAAGCGCGAGGCGGGCCGCGGCGGGGGCGAAATAGGATCGACGAGGGTGTAAAGGGTCTACTTTTGCCCGGCATGATACCGCCGTTATCGGGTCAAACTTATAGTTGCCAACGACAACTATGCTCCGGTCGCCGTCGCCGCGTAATGCGGCGCTAGCACCGAAATCAAAGTCCTGAGGCTTAGCCGTTTCAGGCGGGGTCCGGAGGCGCCTGGCAACAGAAGCCTCCACTTTCTTCCTGCCGGCGCGCGAGTCCC
>NZ_JAYSBG010000149.1:0-8151 GCF_041915505.1 Rhodoblastus sp.
TGGCGTGGTCGGGCATTGGCTCGGCGATCCTGTACAAGATCGTCGATCTGATCGTGGGCCTGCGTCCGACCCCGGATCAGGAGCGCGAGGGCCTCGACATCTCCGATCACGGCGAACGCGCCTACAACTACTGAAACCGCGTACCCTCACGCGTCATCACAACAAGGCGGCGGGCCATGGCCCGCCGCTTTTTTCTTGCGCAAGGGCGCCGCGCCGCGCGGCGGTCGCAAGAGACGATTCGACCCTGATCTGCTTGATTCAGGAGGGCCTTGTCGTCCGGCGCCGTTTTTCGCGCCGCCGATTGGAGCGTCAAACCGGCCGCATGGACAGAATATTTGTTACATAATTGCCACAAGCTTCAGAGAACTCTTTCGCACTGCACGTAAATGCCTAAAAAATAATCACATGCATAAGGCTTATCCTTGAGAATTCCGGCTGTTTACCGGCATTTTGGCGGCATCGAGTTTCTCTCTCGTGGAGCAAATTATGAAACTTACTTCCGTCCTCGCGGCCGCCGCTCTGGCCGCCTCCGCCGGCGCCGCCTTCGCCGCGGACCTGCCCTCCACCAAGGCTCCCGTTGTCGCGCCCGTTCCGGTCAGCCCGTGGGATTTCGACATCGGCGCCACGATCACCAGCGATTACCTGTTCCGCGGCATCACGCAGTCGAACCACCAGCCGAGCGTGTGGGCGCGCGCGGAACTGCGTTACAACGTCAATGACAATTGGCAGCTCTACGCCGGCACGTCGGCCGAGAGCATCAAGTTCTCGCCGAACTATTTCCCGGTCGGTTCGCCGGCGGTTGAGTGGGATGGCGACGCCGGCGTTCGCGGCACCTTCGACAAGTTCGCCTTCGATATCGGCGCCATCGTCTATGGCTATCCCGACTCGCCGACGGGCACCAGCCTGGTGTACAGCACGATCCTCGGCGCCTATCCGATCGGCCTGTCGCCGCGGAACCCGACCTTCTTCGAAGTCTATGTCAAGCCGACTTATACGGTTAACGACATCCTCACGGTCGGCGCCAACTTCTTCGCCTCGCCGAGCTATCTCAACACCGGTGCTTCCGACGAATATCTGTCCGGCACGATCAAGCTCACGGGCTGGGGCGCGCTGTCGGCCTTCTCGATCTCCGGTGAAGCCGGCTATCAGTGGCTGGGCAAGGTGGATTCAGTCTATTCCGGCAATTTCGGCCAGACCTACTGCTACATCGGCTGCCAGCCCACCCCCGGCGCCTTTGCCTCGCTCGGTCAGCTGCCGTCCTATGGCTACTGGAACGCCGGCATCTCTTACACCTGGAAGTTCGTCACCCTCGATCTGCGCTACTTCGGCACCAGCCTGAGCAAAGCCCAGGCCTATGTCCTGACCGGCATTCCGAGCGGCGGCAGTGTCGAGTTCGGCTATCCGACGACCTCGAACTATGCGGACGACCGCTTCGTCGCCACGCTGTCGTTCGACCTGACCAGCAAAGACATCAAGTGGTGAAACCAACGACAGGCGGGCTTCGGCTCGCCTTGATCGTGACCATCGCGCCCGGCGTTTCGCCGGGCGCTTTTTTTTTTTAAACCAGGCCTCGATCGGCCTGCTGGCGCTATAGGCGCCCCTCGGGCAGCGGCGCCTAAAAATTAACTAAAGGCTGACTTTCGAATGGGCAGGGCGCGGCGCGGCTGGCGTGAGGCTTTGCCGAAGGGATCGCATAAAGAATTGATTAACAAATAGAATTTTCGCTGTGGCGGCTTTGTCCGGTTTGGCAAGCCAATTGCTAAGTCTTCGACCTGAAGTTGCCTGAATGGCTGGCGACGCGGATTTCCACGCAGATTTTGCCTGCCTTCCCTTCCTGACTTCAAATCCCAAAAAAATGCGTTCATCAACGAGAGGCGTGAAATGACGACTGGCAAGGACGTTCTCAAGAGAATCAAGGACGAAGACATCAAGTATGTCGACCTTCGCTTCACCGATCCGCGCGGCAAGTGGCAGCACGTGACCTTCGACATCGCCCTCGTCGACGAGGAAATGTTCTCGGAAGGCACCATGTTCGACGGCTCGTCCATCGCTGGCTGGAAGGCGATCAACGAATCCGACATGCTGCTCATGCTCGATCCGTCCACCGCGACGATCGACCCGTTTTTCGCGGCCAAGACCCTGTCGATTGTCTGCGACGTGCTGGAGCCGATGACCGGCGAGCCCTATAACCGCGACCCGCGCGGCATCGCCAAAAAGGCTGAGGCCTATCTCAAGACCACCGGCATCGGCGACACCGCCTTCTTCGGCCCGGAAGCCGAATTCTTCGTGTTCGACGACGTTCGCTTCAAGGCCGACCCGTATAACACCGGCTTCGTGCTCGATCAGGTTGAACTGCCGACCAACGCCGATACGGATTACGAAGGCGGCAATCTCGGCCACCGCGTCCGCACCAAGGGCGGCTATTTCCCGGTCCCGCCGGTGGACTCGCTGCAAGACATCCGCGGCGAGATGCTGGCGGCCATGGCGGCCATGGGCGTCAATGTCGAAAAGCACCACCACGAGGTCGCCTCGGCCCAGCACGAACTCGGCATGAAGTTCGGCACGCTGACCACCATGGCGGATCACCTGCAGATCTATAAATACGCCATCCACCAAGTGGCGCACGCCCATGGCAAGACGGCGACCTTCATGCCGAAGCCGATCTTCGGCGACAACGGCTCGGGCATGCATGTCCATCAGTCGATCTGGAAGAGCGGCAAGCCGGTCATGGCCGGCGACAAATATGCCGATCTCAGCCAGGAATGCCTGTGGTACATCGGCGGCATCATCAAGCACGCCAAGGCTTTGAACGCCTTCACCAATCCGTCGACCAATTCCTACAAGCGTCTGGTCCCGGGTTATGAAGCCCCCGTTCTGCTGGCCTATTCGGCCCGGAACCGCTCGGCCTCCTGCCGCATTCCGTGGACCAACAATCCGAAGGCCAAGCGCGTCGAGGTTCGCTTCCCCGATCCGACCGCGAACCCCTATCTGGCTTTCGCGGCCATGCTGATGGCGGGCCTGGACGGCATCGTCAACAAGATCGATCCGGGCGCCGCGATGGACAAGGATCTCTACGACCTGCCGCCGCGCGAGCTGAAGAAGATCCCGACGGTTTGCGGCTCGCTGCGCGAGGCTCTGACCAGCCTGGACAAGGACCGCGCCTTCCTGAAGGCCGGCGACGTGTTCAACGACGACTTCATCGACAGCTATATCGAGCTGAAGATGCAGGACGTGATGCGCACCGACATGACCCCGCATCCGGTCGAATACGACATGTATTATTCCTACTGAGGTTAAAGGCTCATCGGAAAGGAAAGGGCGGCCAATCGGCCGCCCTTTTCGTTTCCGCGGTCGGCGGCCCTTGCCTTTGGCGCCGCGTAAGCTAGTTTTCGGCGGCTCCATCGGCCAATCCGAGCGGGTCCGGCATGATTTCCCTTGACCCGAATTCAGCCGGGCATGGCCGGCGGCGCCGCGCGCGCTGGGCGCTGTCGCGGCCCGCCAGGGCGGCGCTGATCCTCATTCTCGTGCTGGCGACGGCGGCTTTGACCTGGGGTGGGGTTCGCCTCGCGCAGAACTGGCTGGATCGCACCCAGACGATCCATTTTGTCGTCGCCCGCGATGGTCCGGATCGGCAATTCGCCGAGAAACTCGCCCAGGTCATGGCGGGCGCCCATGAATTCATCAGGATCGCGGTGACGTCCTCGGACGATCCTTTGGACGCCTTTTCGCGGCGTGAAGCCGATCTCGTCGTCGCGCGAAGCGATGCGAAATTGCCCGGCTGGAGCCGCGCCGTGGCCAAGTTGGAAAAAGAGATCGTGCTTCTGGCCGCGCGAGGGCGCCAATCTGACGACGCCCTCGCAACTGAAAGCCTTTTCTTTCATCGTTCCCGCGCCGTCGCTCGCCGATCAGGCGCTCCTTCGCGACATTCTGTCCGCCTATGAAATCGGCAAGGACGCCCGTCAGATCGTCGTTCAGTCAAATCTCGACGGCCTTGCCGGCGCCGTGCGGACCGGTTCCGACAAAGCCATTTCCGCGGTCGCGCCTTTGTCGAGGCTGGTCCAGGGTCATCTGCTGGGCGGCCTGCCACAGAGGCTGGAGATTGCGCTGCTGGGCTGGCCCGACAGCAAGGCGCTCGCGCAAAAGCTGCGCGGCGTTTCGGACGAAACGATCGATGTCGGCCTGTTCTCGGTCTCGCCCCTGCTGCCGGCGGACGATCTCGACACTTTGTCCCTGACCGATCTGCTGCTGGCGCGCGACCGCCTTCCCGAGGCGGCTGTTGCGGAGATCGGCAGGGCGATTTTCGAGTTCACGAGCGATCTCTCCATCGAAGGCGCCTTCGCCACCGCGATCGAGCCGCCCGACACCGACAAGGACGCCGCCATTCTCGCCCATCCGGGCGCGGTCCAATATGTCAATGACGACGAGAAATCCTTTCTCGACTGCTATGGCGACTGGATCTATTTGGCGACGCCGATCGCCAGCGTGATCGGTTCGCTGTGCCTTTACGTCTATACCCGCCTCAGCCGCGTAAAACCTTTGCCGGTCGGCGAACTGGCGGAGGAGGCGCTCGCCGTGGCGGCCAGGGCGCGCGGCGCGGAAAGCGCCGAGGAGCTGGATATCGCGGACGAAAGGCTGGACGAGATCCTGCACGAGACCCTGCGCGATCTGCAGGCGAAACGGCTGACCGCCGAGGGGCTCGACGTGCTTCGCCTGGCCTATGAGCAGACGCGGGAATGGATCAAGGGGCGCCGCCGCCTGCTCGCCGCGCGCGAAAAGCCGGCGGCCTGACCGGCCTCAGACCAGGCTGTCGATCCGCTTCCAGCGCGCGGCCGTGACGTCGGCTTCGAGGCTGAGCCGGCCTACGATCAGTTCGAGCCCCAATTCGCGCGGCTTGTCGGCGGTGACCTGCGCCACGATCTCGACCCGGTCGCTGCCCTCGATGTTGGAGCTGTCGAGTTCGCGCAAATGCAGCGCGGCCGATGAGAAATTCTGCAGCAGCAAAGCGCGATATTTCGCCTCCTCATCGGCGCGGCAGATCATTGTCACAATATAATAGGTCTCGACCTCCGCGCTCTCGATCGGCTGCTGATTGATGCGCTTGATCAGGCGCGGCATGAACAGATTGATCGAGGTCACCAGAACCACGGCGAGAATGGCGTGCCGCCAATAGCCCGCGCCGGCGAGCAGGCCGACGGCGCCCGCGCACCACAACGTGGCGGCGGTGTTGAGGCCGCGGACATTGGCGCCCTCCTTGGAGATCACGCCGGCGCCGAGGAAGCCGATGCCGGTGACGACCTGGGCGGCGACGCGGGTCGGATTTTCATCGGTGAATTGTCCCGCGAAGATCACGAAAGTCGCGGCGCCGAGCGAGACGAGCGTATTGGTGCGCAACCCCGCCAGGCGCTGGCGCCATTGGCGTTCGAAACCGATCGCCGCGCCGCAGGCGAGGGCGGCGAGAAGGTGGAGAGCGTCGTCGATGAAATGCTGGTCGATCAGAGTCATTGCTGTCATGGCTTTGGCGCCGGGAGGGAAGCGGCGCCCGCGAGACTCGCGTCGCGGCCGCGCAGGGCTTCGCCTCATAAGCCGCCCGTTCCATGACAGTTTCACGACTTCGCCGGCGCGGCGGCCCATTGCCAAGGCGCAGGTCTTCAGCCTTTACCCTTTTCCCGTGTTTATTATTGCAAAGCCGCAGTCTGCGGTGATAATTCCACGCAGCGGCCCTCTCCCCCAATCCGCCCGCGTCAAAGCCTGTCAGGCCCGCAATTTGGCGGTTTCGTGGTCGCCCCATCAAGGAAGGATCTTCCGATGTTCGTGCGCTCTGTTGTTTTTGCAGCCTCTGTGGCCGCTCTCGCGCTTTCGACCCAGGCCGCCTCCGCCGATCAGGTGAAGGTCGGCACGTTGAACTGCGAGGTTTCCGGCGGTCTTGGTATGATTGTGGCCTCCCGTCGCACCGTCGAGTGCAGCTTCGTCGCTGAAGACGGCCGCATCGACCATTACCTCGGCTCGATCACCAAGGTCGGCGTGGACATCGGCGTGACCACCGGCGGCCAGATCATCTGGGCGGTGTTCGCGCCCACCAGCGGCACGCCCATCGGCGCGCTGGCCGGCAGCTATGGCGGCGTGACCGGTTCGGTCACCGTCGGCGTCGGCCTCGGCGCCAATGTTCTGGTTGGAGGCAGCGCCAGCACGATCGCCCTCCAGCCCGTGTCCGTCAGCGCCCAGACCGGCCTGAATGTCGCTGGCGGCATCGCCGGCCTGACCTTGCAATATGTCCAGCCGCCGGTTCATCACCGCCGTCATCGCCATCATCACTGATCGGCGCCAGCCGCTTCGGCGGCCGGCATGACAGACAAACGGCGCGGGGGCGATCCCGCGCCGCAGGCTTCGCGCCAGCTCGCTCTCCCAGACTGTCGCCGTCGATTTCCACGGCGGTCTGGCCATGAGAGTTTTTCCCCTTATTTTGCTTGTTCTGGCGGCCTCGCCCGCCCCGGCGCAATATTATGCGCCACCGCCCGCCGCGCCGCCCCCGGCCTATGCGCAGCCCTCGCGGCCTCCAGCCGCGGCGTTTCCGACGCCGCCGCCGATCAATCCGCCGGTCTACGAGCCCCCGGCCTATTATCCGCAGACCTATTATCCGCAGACTTACACCCCGGAAAATTATTATCGCGGGAATTGACCGCGCTCATTCCAGCCGCACCAGCACGCTGTCGCCGGCGCCGTTGGCGTCGACAACCGACACCCGTGCGAAGCCGGCGCCGTCCGGCGTCCAGCGCGCCTCGTGGCGCTGGTTCTGCGCATTGGCGCTGTCCTTCAGGGGCGCGCCATTGACCATCCAGGTCAAGGGCGGGGCGCCGCCCTGCGCCTTGAGCGCCAGTTCCGGACGGTCGTCGCTCGGATGCAGCAGGCCGAGATCGATCCGCGCGCCATCCGGCGGAAAGGTGATCTTCAGCGGGTTGGAAAAGGTCGCGGCGAGGATTTTCGGCCCGTCGCGCCGCAAATGCCGCAACGGCGGCGGCAGGGTCGCGGTGGTGGCGGTCAGCACGCCGGGCGGGCGCGGCGGCGGCTCGTTGGTGCCGCCGATCCGCGCGAAGGCGCCGAACAGGATCGGCGCCGCGACCTGTCGGCCGATTAGTCCGGCGACGGCGCCATTATCGGCGCGGCCGACCCAGACGGCCACCGTATGGACGCGGTCGAACCCCACCGCGAGCGCGTCGCGATAGCCATAGGACGTGCCGGTCTTGAAGGCGATCCGGCCGAGCGGGGCGTTGTCCGGCGGCGGCGCGAAACGCAGCACGTCGGCGACCTGCCAGGCGGCGGCGGGCTCGGCGAAGCGCCGGGGCGCTTGCGGAGGCGGCGGGTCGTCGAGGCTTTCGATCAGTTCGGGCGAGACGCCGCCGCGCGGGAAGGCGGCATAGAGCCGGGCGAGATCGCGCAGCCGCACGCCGACGCCGCCGAGGCCGATGGCGAGGCCAATGTCCGAATCCTTTGGCAGGACCAGCGGCAGTCCGGCGCTGCGCAGCCGGGCGAGGAAACGCGCCGGTCCGATCTCGTTGAGCAATTGGGTCGCCGGCAGGTTGAGCGACAATTGCAGCGCCTGCCGCGCCGTCACCGAGCCGTGGAACTTGTCGTCGAAATTGACCGGCTTCCACAGACCGTAACGCGCCGGACTGTCGTCGAGCAGGGTTTCGGGATGGGCGATCCCGTCGCCGAAGGCCATGGCGTAGATGAAGGGTTTCAGCGTTGAGCCCGGCGAGCGGAGGGCTTCGGTCATGTCGATGGCGCCGGCGCGCTCCTTGGAGAAATAATCGGCGCTGCCGACATGGGCGCGGATCTGGCCGGTGGCGTTGTCGATGACGAGAATCGCCATGGTCAGTTTCGGGCCGAGCCGCTCGGCGCGGTCGCGCGCGAGGTTTTCGAGGCTGGCCTGCAAGCGCGCGTCGAGCGTCAGGCGGATGAGTTTCCGGTCAGGATGGGCGCGCGCGAAAGCTTCGGTCGCGTGGGGCGCGAGAGCCGGGAAGGGCTTGCGCTGGATGGGCGGCGGCTCTTCCTTGGCGCGGCGCGCTTCGGCCTCGCTCAGCGCGCGGGCGGCGACGGCGCGATCCAGCACGCGATCGCGCGCGGCGCGGGCCGCCTGCGGGGAACGGTCGGGCC
>NZ_JAYSBG010000150.1:0-8148 GCF_041915505.1 Rhodoblastus sp.
GACAGCCGGATTGCGTCGACATAGGAGGATTGCTCGGCGCTCAGCTCCGTCGCCTTCAGCAGCTCCGCCATGCCGAGAATGCCGGTCAAGGGCGTTCGCACTTCATGGCTGACCATGGCGAGAAAGCGCGATTTGGCTTCATTGGCGGCTTCCGCCTTGTTCAGGGCGCTGGCGGCCGCCTTCAGTTCCCAGATTTCATCGAGCAGGCGCTCCCTCTCCTTTTCCGCGCGGTCCAGCGCGCGGCGCCAGCCGCGTAAGCCAAGGAGCGCCGAGGCGGCCGACAAAACCGCGACGACGACAAGCAGCAACCAATTGGTCGGGATCAAGCCCATGCGATCAGCGCCAAACCGAGGGACCAAGGCGGGAGCGAACGCCCGCAATCGCGCGAGTTTAGCGGCTGCCCCTGAATGTTTCGTTGCCCCGGGGCCGATCGACCCTAGGCGGCCATCTCGCCGCGTTCGGAGGCTGCGCGATAGGACAAAGCTTCGGCGAGATGCGGCCGCCGCACGCTTTCCGAGCCCTGGAGATCGGCGATGGTGCGCGCGAGCTTGAGCACGCGATGAAAGCCTCGCGCGGAAAGACGCAATCTTTCGGACGCATCGCGCACCAGTTTTACGCCGGCGTCGTCAAGGCGGACGATCTCGTCGACCAGCGCCGCGGGGGCGGCGGCGTTGCAGGGAACTTCCGGGCGCCCGAGCCGCTGGAACCGCTCGCGCTGAATGTCGCGCGCCGCCGCGACCCGGGCGGCGACCTCCGCCGAACCCTCGGACGACGGCGGCAGAATCAGATCGGACGCCCGGATCGCCGCTACTTCGAGATGAAGATCGATGCGATCGAGCAAAGGCCCCGACAGTCTTGTCTGATAGCTCTGCGCGCAACGCCTCGGCTCGCCGCGCCGGCAGGCGTAGCCCGGCTCGAGGGCGTGGCCGCAACGGCAGGGGTTCATCGCGGCGACCAATTGGAAACGCGCCGGATAGACGCAACGATGATTGGCCCGGGAAATCGCCACCTCGCCGGTTTCAAGCGGCTGCCGCAGCGCGTCGAGCGCTTGCGGCTGAAATTCGGGCAATTCGTCCAGGAACAGCACACCGTTATGCGCGAGCGAGATCTCGCCGGGCCGCGCGCTCGACCCGCCGCCAACCAGAGCGGGCATGGACGCCGAATGATGCGGGGCTCGAAACGGCCGCCGATCCGTCAATTCGCCGCCGGCGAGCGCGCCGGCGACCGAATGGATCATCGAGACTTCGAGCAATTCGCGCGGCGTCAGCGGCGGCAGGATCGACGGAAGCCTGGCGGCCAGCATGCTCTTGCCGGCGCCCGGCGGCCCGTTGAACAATAGATTGTGACCGCCCGCCGCCGCGATTTCGAGAGCCCGTTTGGCGCTCTCCTGTCCCTTGATCTCGCGGAGATCCGGCAACGCGCCGCCCGTGGCCCGGATGGCCGGCGCGGGCCGCGCCAACACCTGCGTCCCCTTGAAATGATTGGCCAGTTGGATGAGCGAACGCGGGGCCAGGATTTTGATGTCTTCCGAGGCCCAGGCCGCTTCGGGCCCGCATTCGGCTGGACAGATCAGGCCTTTTCCGCGCGCGCTCGCCGCCACGGCGGCCGGCAGGACGCCGGCGACCGGACTGATCGAGCCATCCAGCGCGAGTTCGCCAAGGACCGTATAACCGTCGAGAGCGTCGAACGGGATCGCGCCAATGGCGGCCATCACCCCCAGGGCGATCGGCAGGTCGTAATGGCTGCCTTCCTTGGGCATGTCCGCCGGCGCGAGATTGACCGTGATCCGCTTGGCTGGCAGCGACAGGCCCGAGGCGACCAGCGCCGAGCGCACCCGCTCGCGCGATTCCGCGACCGCCTTGTCGCCCAATCCGACGACATTGAAGACGACGCTGCCATTGGACAATTGAACCTGAACATCGACCGGCCGCGCCACGACGCCCTCAAACGCAACCGTCGAAACGCGAACGACCATGCCCATTCCCCGGATTGCTTGAACGCTACCGAATCGGCTTTGGCTTGGCAAGAACATTCATCGAACAAGCCCGGCTGCGCCCCAAACAGGCATTTTGGAATAACTATTTGATTATAAATATATTTTCTTGAATTTAGCTCTCGACTTCCGCCGCCAATCTTTCACCTTTCCGCAATTGACAAAACCGTCACAGTAATGTCATGCGCGGTGGGGTAACCAAGGTACGGCGTCGCCTCAGCCGGCCGCTCTCTCACGCCCTCCGTTTCGGCAAGCTCGCATAAGGAACAGCGCCAGTGACAAATCCTGCGCCGCCGAGCGCCTTGGGCCGCGCCCTGGCCCCCAATCTCTTTGACCTCGCGGCCCTCGCGCTTGTCGTCGGCGCCCTTGTCACCGTCGTCTATGGCGTGAACCAGACCAATGTTCCGCTTACCGTCCTGGACGCCACGCCGATCAGTCTCGACCCGTCCCATCTGCCCGAATATGCGCTGCGAACGGTCCTGCGCATGCTGGCGGCGATGGTCGCCTCGCTGGTCTTCACCTTCGTCTATGCGACGCTCGCGGCGAAGAGCAGGCGCGCCGAAATGGTGCTCGTTCCGATCCTCGACATTCTGCAATCGGTTCCAATTCTCGGCTTCCTGACCTTTACCGTCGTCTTTTTCATGAATTTGTTCCCCGGCCGGGTGCTGGGCGCGGAGCTTGCCTCGGTTTTCGCCATTTTCACCAGCCAGGCCTGGAACATGGCCTTCTCCATGTACCAATCGCTGCGCAGCGTGCCGAAAGACCTCGACGAGGCGTCGCAAAGTTTTCATCTGTCCTGGTGGCGCCGGTTCTGGCGGCTGGACGTGCCCTTCGCCATGCCGGGCCTGGTCTGGAACGCCATGATGTCCATGTCCGGCGGCTGGTTCTTCGTGGTCGCGTCGGAAGCCATCACCGTCGGCGACACCACGGTCACTCTTCCGGGCGTCGGCGCCTATGTCGCCACCGCGATCAAGGAACAAAACCTTCCGGCCGTCGGCTATGCCGTTTTGTCGATGCTCGCGGTTATCATCATGTATGACCAGCTGCTGTTTCGCCCCATCGTCGCCTGGGCGGACAAGTTCCGCTTCGAGCAAACCGCTTCCGCCGAAGCGCCGACCTCATGGCTGCTCGACCTGTTCCGGCAGACCCGCTTCCTGCGAACCTTCGGCGCGGCGGTGGCCGACGCCGTCGAAGCGACGACGCGCTTCCGCCTGCCCCTGCCGGATTTCTCGAAGCTGAAATTCAGGCTCAATGTGTCGTCCAAGACGATCGACGCGGTCTGGATCGCCATCATTTTCATCGGCGCCGCGTGGGTCGGCTGGCGTGTGGTCGATTATGTCTTCTCGACCTTGAGCTGGTCGGATGTCGGGACCGCCGTGGTCGACGGCTTCTACACGCTGATCCGCGTGGTGGTTCTGATCGCTTTGGCCTCGCTCGTCTGGGTGCCCATCGGCGTCTGGATCGGACTGCGTCCCTCGATCGCGGAAAAAATCCAGCCACTCGCGCAATTTCTGGCCGCGTTCCCGGCCAATATCCTGTTCCCCGCCGCTGTCGTCCTCATCATCCATTTCAAGCTCAATCCCGAGATCTGGCTGAGCCCGCTGATGATCCTGGGCACGCAATGGTATATTCTGTTCAATGTCATCGCCGGGGCGAGCGCCTTCCCGAGCGATCTCAAGGAAGCGGCGGGAAGCTTCCACCTCACGGGGTGGAAATGGTGGCGTTACGTCATTCTCCCCGGGATCTTTCCTTATTATATTACCGGGGCCATCACCGCGTCCGGCGGATCCTGGAACGCCTCCATCGTCGCTGAAGTGGCGAGCTGGGGCGACGAGAAATTGACGGCGACTGGTCTGGGCTCCTATATCGCCGCAGCGACCGATGCGGGCGATTTCCACCGCGTCGTCCTCGGCATCGTCGTCATGAGCGCCTTTGTCACCTTGTTCAATCGCCTGCTCTGGCGTCCGCTTTACGCCTTCGCGGAAAGCCGCCTGCGCCTCGGTTAATCGGATTTTTCGGAGATCGCCATGCTCGATGTCGTCAATGCCGGGCCGGAATCCGCCCTGATCGACCTGAAGAACGTCAATCGCAGTTTCGCCAAGGCCAATGGCGACGAATTGGTCGTGCTCGAAAATGTCGACCTGACCATCAAATCCGGCGAGATCGTCGGCTTGCTAGGACGCTCCGGTTCGGGCAAGTCGACCCTGCTGCGCATTATCGCCGGGCTGGTGAAGCCGTCCTCCGGATCGGCCGCCTGTCGCGGCGAGCCGATCGACGGGCCGCCGCGCGGCATCGCCATGGTGTTCCAGTCTTTCGCTCTGTTCCCCTGGCTCACCGTGCTCGAAAATGTCGAGCTCGGCCTCGACGCTTTACGCGTCGCCAAGCCCGAACAACGCAAGCGCGCGCTCGCCGCCATCGATTTGATCGGCCTGGACGGCTTTGAATCGGCCTATCCCAAGGAGCTTTCGGGCGGCATGCGCCAGCGCGTCGGCTTCGCCCGCGCGCTCGTCGTCCATCCCGATCTGCTGCTGATGGACGAGCCCTTCTCGGCTCTCGACGTCCTGACCGCCGAAACCCTGCGCACGGACATCATCGATCTGTGGGTCGAAGGCCGGCTGCCGATGAAATCAGTCCTGATGGTGACGCATAATATCGAGGAAGCGGTCCTGATGTGCGACCGGATTCTGGTATTCTCGTCCAATCCCGGCCGGATCGCCTCGGAAATCAAGGTCGACCTGCCCCATCCGCGTAATCGCCTGAATCCGCAGTTCCGCGCTCTGGTCGACAGCATTTACGCCCGCATGACCCAGCGCGCCGAGCCGCGCCCCTCGGCCAAGGACGGCATTCCGGGCACCGGCGTCGGCATGGTGCTGCATCCGATTTCGACCAACGTTCTCGCCGGTCTGATCGAGGCCGTCGCCGCCGAACCGTTCTACGGACGCGCCGACCTGCCGGTGCTCGCCGACAAGCTCCAGATGGAAGCGGACGAATTGTTCCATATCGCGGAAGCGCTTCAGCTCTTGCGCTTCGGCATGCTCAGCGAAGGCGATTTCCTGCTGTCCGACGCCGGTCGCGCCTTCGCCGATCTCGACACCGACGAACGCAAGAAGCTGTTCGCGCAGCACCTCATCACTTATGTGCCGATCATCAGCCTGATCCGGCGCGTGCTCGACGAACGCCCGACCCATTCCGCCCCGGCCGCGCGGTTCCGCAACGAACTCGAAGACTATATGTCCGAGGATTATGCGGAACAGACCCTCGAAACCGTAATCTCCTGGGCGCGTTACGCCGAGCTTTTCGCCTATGACGAAATGGCGGAAATGTTCAGCCTCGAAAACCCGAATTGAGGCTTCGCTTCAGGCGCCGGCGGCCTTCTTAAGCTTGTAAATCGCCTCAAGCGCCTCGCGCGGGGTCATTTCATCCGGATTGAGCGCGTCCAGCGTCAGGCGCAGCGCGTCCGGCGCGGAGGGTTGCGGCGCCGGGGCGTCGACGCCCGCGAAAAGCGGCAGATCGGCGACGAGACGTTCGACCGGCGCATGGCGATCGGTCTTTTCCAGCTCCGCCAGAATGTTTCTCGCGCGCTCCACCACGGTTTTTGGCAAACCCGCCAGTTTGGCCACCTGCACGCCATAGGAGCGGTCCGCGGCGCCGCGGGCGACCTCATGCAGAAAAATGACGTCGCCGTTCCAGTCGGTGACGCGCATGCACAGATTGACCAGCCGCGGCAGGCGTTGGCCGAGATGGGTCAATTCGTGGAAATGGGTCGCGAACAGCGCGCGCGCCCGATTGGCCTCGTGCAGGTGCTCCATCACCGCCCAGGCGATCGACAACCCGTCATAGGTCGCCGTGCCGCGGCCGATCTCATCGAGAATGACCAGCGATTTCTGGGTCGCCTGATTGAGGATGGCGGCGGTTTCGACCATTTCGACCATGAAGGTCGAACGCCCGCGCGCGAGATCGTCCGATGCGCCAACCCGCGAAAACAGCCGGTCGACCACGCCGATCCTGGCCTCCTTCGCCGGAACGAAAGAGCCGATCTGGGCGAGAACCGCGATCAAGGCGTTCTGGCGCAGAAAGGTCGATTTGCCCGCCATATTCGGGCCGGTCACGACCGCGATCTTGCCGCCGGAGGCGCCGGCGTTCTTGCGCAGCGCGCCGCTCAGATCGCAATCATTGGGCACAAAGCCTTCGCCGCGCGCGCGCAAGGCCGCCTCCACCACCGGATGGCGGCCGCCGATGATTTCGAAATCGAGGCTGTCGTCGACCCTGGGCCGAACCCAGTCGGCGTCCGCCGCCTTTTCGGCCAGCGCCGCAATGACGTCGATCGCGGCAAGGGCCCTGGCGGCGCTTTCGATCTCCGCCGCCTTGTCCTGCGCCTGCGTCGCGAAACGCTCGAACAAAGCCTTTTCGATCCGCAGCGCCTCGTCGGCCGCGCTGGCGATGCGGCCTTCCAGCTCGCCCAATTCGCTGGTTGAAAAGCGCATGGCCCCCGCCATGGTCTGGCGGTGGATGAAGGTCGCGTTGAATGGCGGACGCAGCAGCTTTTCGCCCTGCGCCTGCGCCACCTCGATGAAATAGCCGAGGAAATTATTGTGCTTGATCTTGAGCTGGCGCGTTTCAGCGAGGTCGCAATATTGGCTCTGCAAGGCCGCGACGACGCGCCGGCTTTCGTCGCGCAGGCCGCGCGTCTCGTCCAGCGCCGGCTCGAAGCCCGCGCGAATGAAATGGCCGTCGCGCCGGTCGAGCGGCAAGTCGTCGTCCAGCGCCGCGCCGAGTGCCTCGGCCAAGGCGAGATCGACCTCGGCCAGAAAGGCCGCCGCCTTGGCCAGCAGATTGGGCGGATCCTCGCCGAGCAGGCGCGCGCCGCAATCCCGCGCGGCGCGGAAACCGTCGCGCAAGGCAGCGAGATCGCGCGGGCCGCCGCGATCCAGCGCCAGCCGGCCCAGCGCGCGCATCATGTCGGGCGCGCCTTTCAGCCGTTCTCTCAGGTCGCGGCGCAGGAAGCCGTTTTCCGCCAGGAAACCCACCGCGTCCTGACGGGCGACGATCTTGTCGCAATCGCGCAAAGGCGCCGCCAGCCAATCCGCCAGCAGACGCGCGCCGGCCGGCGTGACCGTGCGGTCCAGAACCGCGATCAGCGACCCGGTCCGCTGCCCGCCCAAGGTCCGGGCCAACTCCAGATTGGCGCGCGTCGAGGCGTCGATCTGGAGTCGGGCGCTCGTCTCGGCGCGGGTCGGAAAAGAGAGGCGCGGGCGCGCCGCGAATTGGGTGCGTTCGACATAAGCGATCGCGGCCGCCGCCGCATTGATCTCGGCCTGCGACAGCGGCCCGAAGCCGTCGAGGGTCGAGACGCCGAAAAAGTCCTTGAGCCGCCGTTCGGCGACGACGCCCGAACCGGCCGAACGATCGCTCGCCGCGACCGACGCGCCGGATTCCTGCAACAGGCGCTTCAGGCCCTCATCGCCGAGGATCGCGTCGGACGCGACGATTTCGCGGGGATCGAGCCGGGCGATCAAGCCGGGAAGGCCCGGAAAATCGGTCTCGAACAATTCGAACAGGCCGGTTGAAATATCGACCGCTGCGGCGCCGAACAGCCAATTGGCCTCGTCCACACGCTGGCGGACCAAGGCCAGGAAAATATTGGCCCGGCCCGGCTCCAGGAGTTGCTCCTCGGTCAGCGTGCCCGGCGTCACCAGACGCACGACCCCACGCCGCACCACGGATTTCGGCCCGCGTTTACGCGCTTCGGCGGGATCCTCTATCTGTTCGCACACCGCGACGCGATGGCCGGCGCCGATCAGCCGCTGCAGATAATCGTCCGAGCGTTCGATCGGCACGCCGCACATGGGAATGTCGTCGCCGAGGTGCTTGCCGCGCTTGGTCAGGACGATGCCTAAAGCACGGGAGGCGATTTCGGCGTCCTCGAAGAACAATTCGTAAAAATCGCCCATCCGGTAAAACAGCAGGCAATCCGGATTTGCCGCCTTGATTTCGAGATATTGCGCCATCATCGGGGTGACGCGCTCGGACGCGTCGCGGCTCTCCTTGGCTTTCACCGCCTCGCGCGCGCCGGCCCCGCCCATGCTGTGCTCTCCGTCGCCCTTCATGCCGTCCTCGACCCGCCGATGTCGGAAGCTAACAAAGTCGCTCCGCCG
>NZ_JAYSBG010000151.1:0-8130 GCF_041915505.1 Rhodoblastus sp.
AGGGTCTCAGCTCAAAACCAGCAGGCAATTCCCATTTAAGGGTGTGCCCGATCGCCGTAATCGGGGTTTCGACGAATCTTGTGAGAATACTTGCTATGGCGAACGTGACCGGGATGGAAGCGGCCGTTACCGCAGCGCCGGCGGGGGTAGTGAGCGTCGGCGCATGGTCAAGGATTGTCTCGTGGGCGACCCAAAGAATGGGCATATGGGTAAGGTAGACAGCGTAGGAGGTGTTGCCGAAAAAGACGAGGGTCTTGCTCTCAAACCGCGCTGTTTCGGGCGATCCCTGTACGAGGCTCATAAGGAAAAGCCCTGCAGCGGCGCATACGAGAGTGTGTGCGATTAGGATGACCGTTATGTCGCTTGCGATCTCGACGAGCAGGACGACGGTCAACAGGATTGCGATCGGCGCGACGCGGAAGCCGAGCGTGTTCCAGCGCTTCTTTGTCTTGAGCAAAGCAGCGCATGCAAGGCCAATCGCCAGATTGTCGGCGCGAGTAGGAAGCAGAACGTAAGCGGCGAGAGAGTGTCCCGTCGTCATCAGGATGACGACCCGGCTCGCGATGGACAGCGCAATGATGACTCCAAGCACATGCAGAAAGTGTTTGCGCGGCGTCGCAAGAAGGAGCGCGGGAGCGATCAGGTAGAATTGCTCCTCGACAGCCATTGTCCACGTCGGGCCAAGCCATTCGCGGCCCGGATCCTCATTTATCGCCACGAAGAAGTTGTTTGTGAACGTAAAATAGCTCCAAGTCGGCACAGCCGGATTGTCGGGGAGCCCGATCATCCGTTCGGCGGCAATCGCGAGGCCGATGCACAGGAAGTAGATCGGGAAGGTGCGGAGCACGCGACGCGCGTAGAAAACGCAGAAGAAGTTTTCGGCGGCGCCCTTGTCGAGAATGAGGCGTCCGACCAGAAGGCCAGAGAGAACGAAGAAGCAATCGACTGCGACGAAGCCGAAGCGGGTTTGAGGCAGCCCTCCGGGAATCTCTCCCCAGTAATGCGAGAAAAGAACGAACAACGTCATCAGGCCGCGGAATCCGTCGAGGGCGAGAATTCGCCGGCTGGCGCCTTCTTTTTCTGCGAATGCGGCAGGGGTGGTTGCGAGTGTGGTCATGTTGCTTTTCGTCCCAGGCGCATGGTGGCGCTCAGCATCGCTAAGCGCTCGCCGAAATGCACATGCTGGGGAGCGCCATCCGATCAGGCGTCCGTCAGCGTGCGGGTTCTTCAGGGTGTGCGCTTCACGAGCGCCACGTCGGGGCTGTTCGCAACGAGCGTCATTGCTGCTTCGGCCGATGCTGTGGGTGCGGCCAGAAATTCATGATTCAGAATATTGATGTAGCAATTAACAATGTCACGAACATGTATATAATAATTACCTATTGAACAACACGAAATACCTCATTTAATTTTGTGCTCTTATAGCATAGAGTCGCGACATCAAATTTTCAATAAACTTAAGTCACATCGTTTCCATCATTATTAGCGGTGTTTAACTCCGTGGTTAAATCTTTATGTCCGGCCAATGAGGCGCTTACGCGCTGGTCTAAGAACCCATGCATGGCGCGAACGGCGCCGAGTTTGGCCGATGCTCCGACTTCTGAATAGGATCGAGTTATGACGAGCGGATGATGAACACAGTCTCGGCCGAGGTTTGCGCCGGAGCGACGGCGATCGCTCCAGTTCACCCGAGCGGGCATCGATCCCAGCGGCCCGCATTGTCGATGACCGCCGCTAAGATCGGCTGTTTCGCACATCCCGTGCTTGAATGGGTCGAGGCGGCTGAAGCTGACAGCGGCAAGAGCGCTGGCGTGTCGAGCAAGCGCGCCGATAAAGGCGCAAGGTCTATCCGGGCGTCGAGGCCATGACCCGGCGCGGCGACGGCATTCGAGAAGATCATCTCGGATTATGTGGTCCGGCGTTTCGGCGGCAAGGCGGAATCCAGCGCGGCCGAGTGACGGTTTCGGTCCGCGGACGCCTTCCGCGCCGTCACGCCTCTTTCTAGCGCGCCAATGTCATCGCATTTGAGCGCCATTCCGTCGGCGTGACGCCGGCCCATCGCCGGAAGGCGCGTACGAAATTGCCGTGCGCGGAGAAGGATAGCGCGGCCGCGATGTCTCCGACTGGGAGGTCGGTGAGCGCGAGCAATTCCTGCGCGAGACGAAAACGCATCTCGTCCCGGATGGCGATGAACGAGGTTCCGCCCTCGAGAAGCCGACGGTTGAGCGTGCGCGGATGCATCTCCAGTTGGCGGGCGACGGCGTCGAGCGAAAAATCGCCCTGCATCAGGAGCGGCTTGATCCGATGGCGCAGCAGCACGGCGGCGTCAAGGCCATCGACCTGCATCATCGCGGCGAGCTGCGCCGAGAGCTTTTCATAGCGCGCCGCATGCGCGTTCGGATTCGGTCGTTTCAGGTCCGCGCGCGAAAAGACGACGCAGGATTGATATTGATCGAAGCGGATCCTGGTTCCGAGCGCCCGTTCAAAATGGCTCGGGTCGGCCGGCGGTCGATGGCAAAGCAGAACCTCGACGAGATCGGCCTTTCCGCCGGTCAGGGCGCGGACGAGATTGGCGGCGACGGCCATGGTGAAGCCATAGGCCTGCCTGACGCCGGGGTGATGGCGCGCATAAATGCCGAAGCCGAAGGCGACGTCGTCGCCGATCGGATAGGAATAGACCGCCGCGCCGCGCGATAGGCCGATCTGCACGCGAATATAGTCGCGAATGGCGTCGCCGAGCGTCGGCGCGACATGCATGACCTGGCCGATCGGTCCGAGCGACAGGTGATCGTGGCGGGCGCCCAGAATCAGCCCGAAATGCTCCAGCCCCGTGACGCGCTCGCAATTCGCCAGGAGCTGCACGGCTTCGCCAAAGGGGATCATGGCGTCGGGCTGAAGATCGTCCGGGCCGAACGACAATCCCGCGCAGGCGTCGCGCGGATCGGCGCCGAGTTCGCGCAGCAGGGCCGGCGCGCCGGAAAGCCCTGCGACCCTTTGCAATGGGACATTATGTAATGTCATGACCGGATCGGATTTGTCGTGGAAAGATAAACGGTTGACGCTTCATTGCTATAGCATGCGCCGCCATGGCGTCGAATCGCGGCCGGCCGAAAAATTTTTGATCGGGACGATCTGCGAAAAGGGAGATGGAAATGAAGATTTCAAGACGGGCGGTTTCGGTCGGGCTTGGCGCTCTGGGCGCCGGCCACGCTTTCACGTCAGCCCGCGCGGAAGGCCTGATCAGCGAGTTGAGCGGCGATGTCGAGGATTTCCGGGCCGGTTCGGAGGCCTATATTTACGGCTATCCGCTCGTCACGATGGAAATGACGCGCCGGATCATGACCAATATCGCGGCCCCGGAAGGGACGCACGCGCCGATGGGTCAGTTCGTGCGCATGCGCTCCTATCCCGACGCGAGCTATCGCGTCGTGACCGCTCCCAACGCCGACACGCTCTACACCACCGCCTGGCTGGATGTCGGTAAGGAGCCGTGGATCCTCAGCCTTCCCGAAATGAAGGGCCGCTATTTCCTGTTCCCGATGCTCGACGGCTGGACCAATGTGTTCCAGGTTCCGGGCGCGCGGACGACGGGAACCGGCGCGCAGACCTACGCGATCACCGGGCCGGGCTGGCAGGGAACTCTGCCGGCGGGCGTCGTCGAATATAAATCGCCGACCGCCATCGTCTGGCTTCTGGGCCGCATCTATTGCACCGGGACGCCCGAGGATTACGCCGCCGTCCATGCGCTGCAGGACCAGTGCAAGGTCGTTCCGCTCAGCGCCTGGGGCAAGGACTGGACGCCGGCCCCCGGAAAAGCCGACCCGTCGATCGACATGAAGACGGCGGTGCGCGATCAGGTCAACGCCCTGAGCGGCGTCGACTATTTCAAGCTGCTGGCGGAATTGCTCAAGACCAATCCGCCCGCCGCCGCCGACGCGCCCATCCTGCCCAAGCTGGCGCAGGTCGGCGTCGTCCCCGGCAAGGATTTCGATCCTTCCGCCGCCGACCCGGCCGTCCTCAATCGCGTGCCGAAGATCAGCTTCGACCGGATCATGCTGCAATTCGTGACCGGCGGCGACTTCAACCGAGTCAATGGCTGGCTCTACAGCACGAAAATGGGCCTCTACGGAACGGATTATCTCCAGAGGGCGCTGGTCACCGCGGTCGGCCTCGGCGCCAACCGGCCGGAAGACGCGATCTATCCGGTGTCGACCAAGTCGGGATCGGGTCTGCTCGCGCGCAAATATGATGGCGCGAACAAATATGTCATCCGTTTCGACAAGGGCCAGTTGCCGCCGGTCAAGGGCTTCTGGTCGCTGACCATGTATGACGAGAATTATTTCTTCGTCGCCAATCCGATCAACCGCTATTCGATCAGCGCGCGGCAGAACCTCAAGGAAAACTCGGACGGCTCGGTCGATCTGTACATCCAGCACGACTCGCCGGGGGCGGACAAGGAATCGAACTGGCTGCCGGCGCCGGCGGGCAAGTTCATCCTCATGCTGCGCCTATACTGGCCGAACCCCGCCGCGCCGTCGATCCTCGACGGAAGCTGGACGATCCCGCCCGTCAAAGTCGCGTCATAAAACAAGGCCGGAGACGGCGAATTCGATCTGCCGTTTGAAAGCGGGCCGGACGCCAACGCCTCCGGCCCGAAAGGCGGATCGCTTTCGCGCCCGCGCCGGAAATCCGCTCACCCGCCGATAAAACCCGCGCCGATATTGATGGTCATCGCCAGCACGGCATTGTTGTAGAAGAACGCCAATATGCAATGGACGGTGGTCAGGCGGCGCAGCGGGCGGCCGGAAATGTTGCAATCGGCGGTCGCGCAGGCGACGCCGATCACATAGGCGAAATAGAGAAAATCGGGATAATCCGGGCATTTGGTTCCGGGAAAATCGATCCCGCCGCGCCAGAAGCCATTCTCGTCCGGCTTGGCGATCTTGAAGAATTCATGCGCGTAATGCAGCGCGAAGGTCAGGTGCAGGTACAGCCACGACCCGAGGATGGTCGCGACCGCGAGCGCGATATGCAGATCCCTGACCGGATGCGGCGTTTCCTTGACCGTGGCGAGCTGGGCGAAAATCGCGCCGAAGGAAATGATCGAGGCCAGCGCCGCCATTGCGAGGATGACATGGCGTCCTTCGTCCTGCAAAGCGGCGCGGCGATGAATATCCTTGTGCTCCGAGCGCAGGATCATCACGCCGGCGGCGACGAGATAGCTCCAGATCGCCGCATTCCAGCCAACCAGGCCGCGCGTGACCGGCCGCCATTCCTCGGGCGTGGCGAGCCCGATGATCATACCGAACAGGCCGCAGAGAAACAGCCGCGGCCGCGCGCGGATGATCCGCAGCGGCTTGGGCAGGCGTCGGGCGGCCGGCGCGGTCATCGGATCACGACTTGCGCGCGACGGTGAAGCGCGCGGCTTCCGCGAGAATCGCCGCCGCTTCGCCGAAGCCGCCGTCCGCCAGCGCCTGGATGGCGTCCTCCGCCAGAGCGTCGCGGCGCTTGCGCGCCTGTTCGAGGCCGAGCGCCGCGACCAAAGTCGCCTTGTTGCGGTCGGCGTCCTTGCCGGCGCGTTTTCCGAGCGCCTGTTCGTCGCCCTCGGCGTCGAGAATGTCGTCTGCGACCTGGAACGCCGCGCCGAGCGCCGCGCCATAGCGCGAAAGCGCCGCCGTCTGCTTGGCGTCGGCGCCGCCGATCCGCGCGCCGGCCTCGACCGCGAACAGCAGCAGCGCGCCGGTCTTCATCGATTGCATCAAGGCGACGAATTCGCGCGTATGCGGCGATTTGCTGGCCTCGGCTTCGAGGTCGAGCGCCTGGCCGCCAACCATGCCGCCAAGGCCGGCCGCGCGGGCGAGCAGGAGGGTCAGATCGGCGCGCACGGCTGGGTCGGGATGGGTCGGCGCATCGGCGATCACGTCGAAGGCGAAAGTGAGCAACCCGTCGCCGGCCAGAATGGCGGTGGCCTCGTCAAAGGCCTTGTGGGCGGTGGGGCGGCCGCGGCGCAGGTCGTCGTCGTCCATGGCCGGCAAATCGTCATGGATCAGCGAATAACAGTGAATCATCTCCAGCGCGCAAGCCGCGCGGAAAACGCCGTCGCCGGTGGCGCCGAACAGGCGGGCGGTCTCGACCAGCAGGAAAGGGCGCAGCCTCTTGCCGCCGCCGAGCGAGCCATAGCGCATGGCTTCGAGCAGGCGTTCGGGCCGGGTTTTTTCGCCCGGCAGCAGATGCGGCGAAAGCAGCGCGTCCAGCTTGGCTTCGGTCGCCTCGGCGACGGAAACCAGCCGGGCCGCGAATTCCTGTTGAGCGATCTGCGCCGACATCCGGATTGTCCTTCCACCATTCATTCGCGGATCGCTTGCCCGATGCGCCGGCCCGGGTCAAGGCTCGCCGGCGCATCGGTGCGGGAGCGCCGCTTATTTCACCTCGATGGTGATTTTTTCCGAAACCAGCGGCGGATCGTGCGGCACATGGCTGGCGTCGCCGAAAATGAGCTGCAGCGTGTGGCGGCCGGGGGGCAGATCGAGCGCGGTTTCCGTCTGGCCGCCGCCGAAATGCTTGATGTGCGGATCGTTGATCGGCAACGCCTCGTCGAGCTTCGCTCCGCTCGGCGGGTCGACGTCGATCAGCAGATGGTGATGGCCGGTATTGGGCTTTTCCACGCCGGCCGGAGCGACGCCCAGGCCGGACAGGCCGAATTTCACAATGACCTTGCCGTTGATCGTCGCGCCATCGGCCGGCGCGATGAAATAGACCTTGGCGTTGGCCGGCCAGGGCGATTCGGCCCAGGCTGCGCTGGAAAAGCAAAGCAATGCGGCGGCGAGGGCGGCGGTTGCGACTTTGAGCATGAAAGGCTCCTTCCACGGTCGACCAGGACGGTTTCGGCCCTGGCCCCGCGCCCAGTCTGGCGCCGGCTGAACCCCTGTCAATCGGGCAGGCTCATCAATCGGCAGGGCGCAGCAGGATCAAGGCCTCGCCTTTGGCGTCGCTCAGCACCAGTTTGTCGCCGTCGAACCGGAAGCGCCGCACGGCTTCCAGCGCCGCGCCATAATGGCGTTCAAGCGCGTCGAAGGGCGGCGGACAGGCCATGCGGGTGGCGGCGAGCGCGCCGAACCGGATGCGGTCGCCGCGAATATCCGGCTCGCCGATCACGCGATTGCAGCCGACGGTCGTGGCGACGCGGCCGTTGGGAAGCAGTTCGAACGAGGTCTTGTCCGCGTCGAAGGCGCCGGCGTCGCGGATCTGCTCGATCAACCATTTGCCCGCCAGTTCGTCCTCATCGGCGCGCGCCGGCGCGCAAAAAGAGCACAAGGCCAAAACAACCATGGTCGCAGCCAGCCGCACGTCTTTCTCCCTATCGAATCGTGCGGCAAGGAAACCGCGCGCCGCGCCCGGCGGCAAGGTGAAACGCGCGACATGGCAAATGGCGCGCGCCGAGCGCGCCGATTTCGGTACAAAATTCCGGCGCGGCGGGTTAGGGTCGCGGCATGGCGTCTTTTCCGGATCTTCAGCGCTTCATCGCCGACAACCGGCGTCTGTTCATCCTGACCGGCGCGGGCTGCAGCACGCCGTCCGGCATTCCAGATTACCGCGACGCCGAGGGCGCGTGGAAGCGCAAGCAGCCGGTCACCCTTCAGGCCTTCATGGGATCGGCGTTGACGCGCAAACGCTATTGGGCGCGTAGCCTGCTCGGCTGGCGGCGCTTTCGCCACGCCGCCCCCAATGGCGCCCATCGCGCTCTGGCGCGGCTGGAGGCGGCGGGCAAGAGCGCGCTGCTCGTCACCCAGAATGTCGATCGCCTGCATCAGGCCGCCGGCAGCCGCGATGTGGTCGACCTGCATGGCAGGCTCGACCTCGTGCGCTGCATGGCCTGCGAGCGTCGGCAGTCGCGTGAAGAATTTCAGGCGCGGCTCGAAGAGCTGAATCCCGATTGGCGGGCGCTCGAAGCGGCCGAGGCGCCCGATGGCGACGCCGATCTCGAAGATGTCGACTTCTCCACCTTCGCCGTTCCGGCCTGCCCGGCCTGCGGCGCCGTGCTGAAGCCGGATGTGGTGTTTTATGGCGAAAGCGTCCCGCGCGAACGCGTCGACACGGCCTTGGCGGCTCTGGACGCGGCCGACGCCATGC
>NZ_JAYSBG010000152.1:0-8092 GCF_041915505.1 Rhodoblastus sp.
GCTGCTGGCGCGGGCCAAGGAACTGGGCGAGAGCGGCGACGTGAAAGTCTTTGTCGATACCGCGCCGGTCATGGAGAAGCCGCTGGCCGAAGCGGCGGGGCTGGGCTGGCAGGGCAAGCACACCAATCTGGTGTCGCGCGAGTTTGGCTCGTGGCTGTTTCTGGCCAGCATTTTCACCACGCTCGAATTGCCGCCCGACGCGCCGGAAATCGACCATTGCGGCTCCTGCCGCGCCTGTCTCGACGCCTGCCCGACCGGCGCGCTCGACGCGCCCTACCGGATCGACGCCCGGCTGTGCGTGTCCTATCTGACCATCGAGACGAAAGGCCAGATTCCGCGCGATTTGCGCGAAAGGATCGGCAACCGGGTCTATGGCTGCGACGATTGCCTCGCTGCCTGTCCGTGGAACAAATATGCGCAGGACGCGCGCGAGGCCAAATTGCGGGCGCGTGACGATCTCGTTGCGCCGCCTTTGGCGGGGCTTGCGCGGCTGGATGAGGCCGGCTTTCGCGAAAAATTCGCCGGCGGGCCGATCAAGCGCATCGGCGCCGCGCGGTTTCTACGCAATGTGCTGGTGGCGATCGGCAATTCCGGCGATGCGACGCTGGCGCCTTTGGCCGAGGCGCGGCTCACCCATGACTCGCCGCTGGTGCGCGGCATGGCGGTCTGGGCGCTTTCGAAATTGCTGGCGCGCAAGGAATTCCGCGCCCTGGCGTCGCAGAAACAACCGGATGAATGCGACGCGGGCGTGCGCGCGGAATGGGAGAGCGTTTCGTGAACCTGATGATTTTCGGTCTCGGCTATACCGCCGGATTCTATGCCGCTGAAGCGTGCAGCGCTTTCGCCCGCGTCACCGCGACCAAACGCGCGCCGGAGATCGAGGCGGCGGACCGCCTGCAATTGCTGCCCTTCGACGGCGCGTCGGAAAAAGTCGATCCGCGCCTGCTGGCGGGTTTGCGTGAGGGCGACGCTTTGCTGGTCAGCGCCGGGCCGGACGAGGCGGGCGATCCGGTCTTGCGCCGACTGGCGGCGGAAGTCGCCGCCGCGCCGAAGCTGAAAAAGATCGTCTATCTCTCGACCATCGGCGTCTATGGCGACCATGGCGGCGCCTGGATCGACGAAACGGCCAAGACCGAGCCATCCAACCGCCGCAGCCGGCAGCGGCTGGCGGCTGAGCAGGAGTGGCTCAATCTAGCGACGGACGCGCGCGCGGTTTACGTGCTGCGTCTGTCCGGCATCTACGGACCGGGGCGCAATGCGCTGCTGAAACTGAAAGACGGGACCGCCCGACGGCTCATCAAGCCCGAACAGGTCTTCAACCGCATCCATGTCGCGGATATCGCGCAGGCCATCGACGCTTGTTTCCTGAGGGACGCGCCGGGCGGCATCTATAATGTCACGGATGACGAGCCGGCGCCCCCGCAGGACGTGGTGACTTTCGCCGCCGGACTTCTGGGCGTCGAGCCGCCGCCGGAGACGCCGTTCGAGGAAACGCCGCTCACGCCGATGCAACGCAGCTTTTACGGCGAGAACAAGCGCGTCTCCAACGCCCGCATGAAGCGCGATCTCGGCGTGGCGCTCGCCTTCCCGACTTATCGCGAGGGGATGGCTGCCCTCGCGGCGCAGGGCGAATGATCGTAAAATCGCCGTGAGCCTGGCGCAAAGACATGGACTCGAGACCGGATTTTCTGTCAAAGAGCCCGCATGACTTCGATTGAGGCGGCAAAGCCGCTGTTTTCCTATCGCAAATATTGGGCGCACCGCTTCGGGACGGCGCCCTTCCTGCCCATGTCGCGCGCCGAAATGGAGGCGCTCGGCTGGGATAGCTGCGACATTATTCTGGTCACCGGCGACGCCTATATCGACCATCCGAGCTTTGGCATGGCGATCATCGGCCGCTTGCTGGAGGCGCAGGGGTTTCGCGTCGGCATTATCGCGCAGCCGGACTGGAGCAGCGCCGAGCCCTTCAAGGCTTTGGGAAAGCCGAACCTGTTTTTCGGCGTCACCGCCGGCAATATGGATTCGATGGTCAACCGCTATACGTCGGACCGTCGCCTGCGCCATAACGACAGCTATACGCCTCATGGCGAGGGCGGCAAACGACCGGATCGCGCGGTGATCGTCTATGCCCAACGCTGCCGCGAGGCGTTCGCTCAGACGCCCATCGTTATCGGCGGCATCGAGGCCTCGCTGCGCCGCATCGCTCATTACGATTATTGGTCCGACAAGATCCGCCGCTCGGTGCTGATGGATTCCAAGGCCGACCTGTTGCTCTACGGCAATGCCGAGCGCGCTCTGGTCGAGGTCGCCCACCGGATCGCGAAAAAGGGGCTGGATCAGGATTTCTCCGACATTCGCGGTCTCGCGCTGCCGCGCGGCGCGCCCGAAGGCTGGACCGAGGCCCATGCGGAAGACCTCGACGGCGATGAAGGCATTCACGTCAAGGGCGCCAATGTCGTGGTGCGCCTGCCATCCTATGAGCAGGTCACCGCCGAGCCGGAAAGCTACGCCCGCGCCTCACGCGTGCTGCACAAGGAAAGCAATCCCGGCAACGCCCGGCCGCTGGTGCAGCGCCACGGCGACAAGGATATCTGGCTCACCGCGCCGCCGATCCCGCTGACCACGCCCGAAATGGACGGCGTCTACGACCTGCCCTACGCCCGCGCGCCGCATCCGTCCTATGAGGGCGCCAAAATCCCGGCCTGGGAGATGATCCGCCATTCGGTGACGATCATGCGCGGCTGTTTTGGCGGCTGCTCGTTCTGCTCGATCACCGAACATGAGGGCCGTATCATCCAGAGCCGGTCGCAGGATTCGATCCTCAAGGAGATCGAGGACATCCGCGACAAGGGCGAGGGTTTTACCGGGATCATCTCCGATATCGGCGGGCCGACCGCCAACATGTATCGCATGGCCTGCAAGGACAAGCAGACCGAGAGCGTCTGCCGGCGGCTGTCCTGCGTCTATCCGGATATCTGCAAGAACCTGAACACCAGCCATGACGCCCTGATCGAGCTTTACAAAAAGGCGCGCGAGATCAAGGGCGTCAAAAAGGTCTTCGTCGCGTCAGGGGTGCGCTATGACCTCGCGGTGCAGAGCCCGGCCTATGTCAAGGAACTGGTTGCGCATCATGTCGGCGGCTATCTCAAGATCGCGCCGGAACATACCGAGGAGGGGCCGCTCTCCAAGATGATGAAGCCGGGCATCGGGACCTATGACCGTTTCAAGGCTTTGTTCGACAAGGCCGCGCGCGAGGCGGGCAAGGAATATTACCTGATCCCCTATTTCATCGCGGCCCATCCGGGCACCAGCGATGAGGACATGATGCATCTCGCGCTCTGGCTCAAGCGCAACAAATATCGCGCCGATCAGGTCCAGACCTTCCTGCCGTCGCCGATGGCTCTGGCGACCGCGATGTATCATTCCGGATTCAACCCGCTCAAGCCCGTCCGTCACGGCGCCTCCGAGCCGGTCGCGGCTATCAAGGGCTTGCGCCAGCGCCGGCTGCACAAGGCGTTTTTGCGTTATCACGATCCCGAGAACTGGCCGATGCTGCGCGAGGCGCTGAAAGCCATGGGCCGGGCTGACCTGATCGGTCCCGGCAAGCACCAGCTTGTGCCGAACTGGCAGCCGGCGGGAACCGGCGGCCAGGCCGAAGGTCGGCGGCATGGCGCGAAGCTGGGCGCGACGAAAGAACAAAACCGGGGCCAAAGGAACGCAAAGGCGAAGAAATTTCTCACCAAGGGCGTGTTCCCGGCCTGAGTCTTGCTCCAGTCTTGTCGAGCGCGTCTTGCCGAAGCGCAAAGGAGCCAAGGCGTTGGCGCGCTTGACGCTGAGGTCCCGCCTACCTACTTTCGCCTTCAACAGTCCCATTGGCCCAGGGATTCGATCCCGCCGCAAGAGAGGTTTCCATGTCCACCGTGAAAGTCACCGACGCCACTTTCGAATCTGATGTTCTGCAATCCGCGGAGCCTGTGGTGGTTGATTTCTGGGCGGAATGGTGCGGCCCGTGCAAGATGATCGGCCCCTCGCTCGAAGAGCTGGCCAAGGATTATTCCGGCAAGGTCAAGATCGCCAAGGTCAATGTCGACGAGAACCCGGGCGTGGCCGGCAAGCTCGGCATCCGCTCGATCCCGACTTTGATGCTGTTCAAGGGCGGCAAGCTCGCCGCCCAGAAGGTCGGCGCCGCGCCCAAGGGCGAACTCGCCAAATGGATCAACGGCGCGATTTGATCTCGCTGCGAGCCGATGCATAAGGGCGCCCTCGGGCGCCCTTCTTTTTTGCGTCGAAATCAGGCCCGCTTCACCGTGAACGGGCCGCCGGCCTGGCAGGTCGGCATCAGTTCGATGCGGTTGATATTGACATGGGGCGGCAGCGAAACCAGCCAGGCGGCGGTTTCGGCGATGTCTTCCGGCGTCAGCGATTGCGTTCCGGCATAGACTGCCGCCGCCTTGGAATCGTCGCCGCCGAAACGCACCCTGGAAAATTCCGATCCCGTGACCATGCCCGGCTCGATATTGGTCACGCGGACGTCCAGCCCGGCGAGATCGGCGCGCAGGTTCAGCGAGAATTGCAGGACGAAGGCCTTGGTCGCGCCATAGACATGGCCGCCGGGATAGGGATAGTCGCCCGCCACCGAGCCGAGATTGATGATGAGGCCGTCATTGCGCGCCACCATCTGCGGCAGCACCGCGCGGGTGAGATGGACCAGCCCCGAGACATTGGTGGCGATCATCTGGTCCCAGTCGGCGAGATCGGAATCCCAGGCAGGCGCCATGCCGAGCGCGAGGCCGGCATTGTTCACCAGCACGTCGATCTGGCGCCAGTCCTCCGGCAGAGAGGCCGGGAAGGCGTCCACGGCGGCTGTGTCCATCATGTCCAGCTTCAGCGGCAGCAGCGCCGGGCCAAGCTCCTTCGCCAAAGCCTCCAGCCGTTCGACGCGGCGGCCGGTGGCGATGACGCGATGGCCGTCCTTGATGAAACGATGGGCGAAGGCGGCGCCGAAACCGGCGGTCGCGCCGGTGACGAGAATGGTCTTCATGGGATCGTCCTGAATCTTTTTCGCGCGGACGCGCGGCCCACAATTATAGACGCGAAATTTTTCACGCCGATAGGCGAAAGTCCGGTCCCGCCTTTGCGCCGGCGCCTACCAGAGGCCGGGAATCAGGCGCCAGGTCCGGGCGCGATAGGCGCCATAGGGGGCGCCGAAATGCGCCTGCAGCAGCTTTTCCTCGGCCTCGATCCGCGCCGCCAGCGGCGGCAGGGTCAAGGCCGTGACGATCAGGCCGACGCCCGAGCGAAAGGCCAGCGACCAGCCGATCGAGCCGAGCAACAGGCCGAGATAGGACGGATGGCGGATGAAGCGATAGGCGCCGGTCGTCATTAATTGATGGTCGGGCTGGATGGCGACGAGGCCCGAGAAACGATCCCCGAGCAGCACCACCGGCCAGAGCCGCAGCCAGCCGCCGAGGCCGAACAGAACGACGCCGATCCAGCGCAGGCCGTCGCCGCCGATGGTCAGGAATTCGTTGCGGTCGGCCCAGGCGGGCAAATAGCCGTTGGCGAGGCCGAGCAGCGCGAAGGCGGCCAGCACCCAGCGATTGTCGCGGTCCTCGCGGACGCCCGGCGACAGATTGCCCCCGCAGAACAAGGCGATCGCCGCGAGCCCGAAATAGACGATGGTCAGCGCCCAGAAGGCGGGATGGATCAGGAAGGGCTCGAAGCCGCCCCAGCCCCAGATCGGCAGAGCGAAATAGGCGAAGGCGCCGCCGATGATCGCGCCGACGCGCTCAAAGCCGCTCAAGCCTCCGCGCGCCGCCATGGCGGGCCTCTCAGCCGAACATGGCCGCGCCGGGGCAGGCGGCGCAGGATGGGCCGGCGCCCGCATTGGCGCAGGCGGCGGGGGCGTCGCTGTCGCCGCCCCTGGCGGGCGTGGCGATCAGCGACAATTGTTGCTCCAGTTCGACCGCGCCGCAGGATGGGCAGGCCGGCTGCTCGCCGGAGCGCACCAGCGTCTGGAACGACGCGCCGCATTGCTTGCATTGATAGCCATAGATCGGCATGCCGGAACCTCGAAAATTCGCACAGGGCTTAAAGCCGGGCGACGAGCGCCCCTGCCGTTTCAATAGCAACGGCCGCGCCAAAATCAACAGCAAGGCCATTTTCTCGCGCAGCGATGGCGCAGGTTCGCGGATTCAGCTTCGCGCGCCTTCGGTGTGGCAATGCTGCAACTCGATAAAATTCTCTTTGCGCTGGCCGGCGCGCCTCTGGCGAGGCCTTTGAACATGGGCCGATAAATCAAGCGACTATCAAGTCTATCCATTCGGTTGGCCGTTTTCCGCGGCCCCGATCGCAGCGACGGCGGGTTGACAAAATCCGGCGGCCTGCGCACCGTAACTTTATAGTTCAGATATGAACAATATAGAGATGAACTAGGGAGGAGCCCATGAATTTTTCCATTTCCGACCGGCTGGCCGGGTTGATCGGCGGCGCCGTTCTGGCGTTTTCCGCGACGGCGGCGCAGGCGGCCGATCTGCCGAGCCTCAAGGCGCCGGAAGCGCCGCCGGCCGTCGACGATTTCCAGCCCTTTTTCGTGAAGGTCGGCTTCACCTATGTGCTGAACACCACCTCGTCCAATCTGTCGGGGCAAAGCCCGACGGCGCTGGCGCGCGGGATCACCACCGCTTTTCCCTCGGGCGTCGGCGCGACCATTGGCGACGTTCCCACGCTCGGCTTCGAATCCGGCATTTACGTCACGCGCCATATTTCGGTGAATATCGGCGGCGGCATTCCCATGTATGTCAACGACAAGACGGTGGGCTTCAATCCCGCCAATCCGGTCCTCGCCAATGGCACGGTGCTCACCCGATTGATGCCAGCCTTCGTGCCCATGACGGTCAATTGGCATTTCGACAATTTCGGCCCGATCAGGCCCTATATCGGCGCCGGCATCGCGCCGGGCTTTTCCTTCTCCAACCAGAACGCCTTTCTGACCAGCGTTCATGTCGGCAATTCGATCGGCGCGGTGATCGCCGCGGGCGCCGATTACATGATCGACCGGCATTGGGGAGTCAGTCTCGACGTCAAAAAGACCTTCGCTTATGTGGAATCTTATGCCGATGGCATGAATATTCCGGGCGTCGGCCTCGTCCCCGCCAAGGTCTACCAGAACACCCATTTCGAGCCCTGGGCGTTCTCGATCGGCATCCTGTATCGCTTCGGCCCCAGCGACATTCCGTTCCTGAAATATTGACGCGATCAAACAAAACCTTTGCGGGCGGCGGCTTCGCGCCGTCCGCCCGCAAAAGCGCTTCGCGCGATCAGTTCAGGCGCGACCAGGTCACCGATTTGCAGATCAGGCCGCCGAACACGCAGCCGGACGTCGTCATATGCGATCCAGTCAGCGACACCTTGCCGGAATAGGTCTTGCCGTCTTCCGGATTGAACGCCTCGCCGGCCCAGCCGGCGCCGGACGGCTTCAGCCCGTAGAACACGCGTTGCCCCACCTTGGCCGGCGAATTCGGATTTTTGAGCCAGGTCACATGGCCGCAAATTCCGTCGCCGCAGGGCGCCATGCGGATGCGCGACAGACCGTCGGTCCGCTGCCAGTCGCCGACAATATCGTCTCCCGCCGCGAGCGCCGCGCCGCCGAGCGCAAGCAATCCGGCCAAGGCGAACATCATCCGTTTCATTCGTTCCTCCCAATGCTGTTCGAAGGCGCGGCTTTTTCCGCTGCGCTTACGCCAAACTAGGATGCGGCGCGCTTCGGCGACAGGCGGATAGCGGCCAGAACGGCGTCGAAAAAGGCCGATCGGGACATGAAAAGACGGCGACAGGGGATTGGAGGCCAAAAAGACGCGGCGTCTGACCGGCGCGGCCCTGTCCGACCCTGCCTTTGCGGCGTAACCTGCGCGCAGCGGCCGCCTGAGCGGCCGGGCTGGCGCCCAAAAAAATCAAGCAGAAGAAAATCACGCAAAAGGGCGCGGGAGGAAACGAGAGCATGAACATGATGGCGGACAAGGCGCCGGTGCGCGCGCCTGCCGAACGGCCTTGGCTTTCGTCCTATCCGCCGGGCGTGCCCGCGGAAATCGAT
>NZ_JAYSBG010000153.1:0-8042 GCF_041915505.1 Rhodoblastus sp.
GGCAGGCCAGGCTCAGGCCGAGGCCAGGCGCTGCGCGCGCGCCACGGCGAGCCTTTTCCGCCATTCCGACAACCATGCGACTGCGCCCAATCCCGTCAATCCGACAAGTAACACGAGGAGGTCGATTTCCAAACGCCCGTCAAAGCGATAACGGGCGATCTGGCCGCACAGGCTCAGCACCGAGCCCGCGCAGAACACATTCAGCGAATTGCGGCCGAGCATCGCCAGATAGGCGGTCAGCGGCCGCGAGAAGCGGTCGATATAGCGAAAGGAGCCCATGAAGAAACAGGCCAGCGCCAAGGCGTGGATCACCCGCGCCGGCGACAGATAGGTCTTGTCGAACACGAAGAACAGCTTCGGGCTCGGCAGCACGGCGGGGTCGGGCGTGAAATCGGCGATCGCGATGGTCGCGCCGATGGCGACCTGGAGGCCGGACAGCCAGAATAGGATGTTCTTCGTGCGCGGCGAGAAGCTGGAATAGCCGCGCGGGCCGCTCAGCACGAAGCCGAGGATGAAGATGAACTGCCAGGCGAAGGGGCTGAAGAACCATGTGCCCTCGACCGGCCAGGTCGGCAGGTTCCAGCCGGTCGCGACCGTATAGAGGTAGAGCGCGGCGGATAAAGGCAGCAGGATGCGCGGCGCCAGTCGGTCGACGATCCCGATGGTCGGCCCCATCGCCATCAGCACCACATAGAGCGGCAGGATGTTGAAATAGCCGAGCTGATAGCGCAGCAGCGCCAGCCCGATATGGGCGTCGACCGGATCCTCGAACACTGCCGCCGCATTGTGCCATTGCAGGATATAGGGCTGGTCGAGCGCCTTGGCCGCGCCGGCGATGATGGCGATGGCGAAGGCGGTGATGACGATCTGCGCGAAATAGATCGTGAGGGCGCGGCCCGCCAGGCGGTAGAGCATCGCGCTCAGCGGCTCGTCGGCCAGCGAATTGACCACATAGCGCAGCGAGACGCCGGCCAGGAACACGAAGAGTTCGGCCGAATCCGACAGCGAATATTCGCGGAACGTGTAACGCTCGATGAAAATGCCGGGGACGTGATTGACGAAAATCGTCACAAGCGCGAAGCCGCGCCAGAAATCCACCGAATTGGGCGCCCTCATGCGGGGGCGCCCGGGAGGTTACGCCGGGCGTTTCGGGTTTCGGCGGCGCGGCGGGACATGCGGGCGGCTCTCGGTTCGGGGGCTTTCCGCGAGCGCGGCTCCGTGACGGCGCCGCCTGCGAAAACCTCAAATGGCGAAGCTGGTCCCGCAGCCGCAGGATGCGGTGGCGTTCGGATTGTCGACGCGGAAGGACGAGCCCATCAGATCGTCGACATAATCGATTCGGGCCCCCTTGAGGAAATCGAGCGACACCGGATCGACCGCGACGCGGGAGTCGGCATCGCCCAGGATGAGGTCGCCGTCCTCGGCGGCGGGAACGATGTCGAAGGCATATTGAAAGCCGGAACAGCCGCCGCCATTGACGGAAATGCGCAGGAAGGCGCCGGGCGCCTCGCCGCGCAGCACTTCCGCCACGCGCTTCAGCGCGCTGTCGGTGACGGCGACCTGTTCCGCCGCGATCTGGGTCATGGGATTCTCCAGGCAAGCTCTGTCACCCTGAAGATAGTCGGCGGCGGCGGCGGGTCAATGCGACACGACGCCTTTTATGCCGCGTCGCGGAAAAGTCGCCTTGCGATTATACAACCGGCGGCCTCGACGCCGCCGCGCCGCGCGTGATAAGCGCGGGAGCGCATGCGGCTTGCGTCCTGCCGCCCAATCATCGGGTTCCGCCTTGTCCGCCGCCGCGTCCGATCTCTCGCCGCCCTTCATCCATGACAAGCCGCTGGCGCCTTTCGCCGCCGACTGGCGCCGGAGCCGGGGGCGCCTCTATCCCGAGCCGGAATCGCCGACCCGCGGCGCCTTTCAGCGCGACCGCGACCGTCTGATCCATTCCACCGCCTTCCGCCGCCTCGCCCACAAGACGCAGGTGTTCATTCCGCTGGAAGGCGATCATTTCCGCACCCGGCTGACCCATACGATCGAAGTGGCGCAGATTTCCCGCGCCCTGGCGCGCGGGCTGCGGCTGGACGAGGACCTGGCCGAGGCGACCGCGCTCGCCCATGATCTCGGCCACACCTGTTTCGGCCATGCCGGCGAGGAAGTGCTGGACGAATGCATGGCCGCCTATGGCGGTTTCGACCATAACGCCCACGCTTTGCGCATCGTTACCCGGCTGGAGCGGCGCTACGCCGGCTGGGACGGGCTCAATCTCTGCTACGAGACGCTGGAAGGGCTGGTGAAACATAACGGCCCGCTGCGCGGACCTTATGTCGGACGTTATGCGTCAAAGGAAATACCTTTGGAGATCAGTGAATTCGACAAGGTTTTTCCACTCGATCTGGAGCTGTTCGCCTCGGCAGAGGCGCAATGCGCGGCGTTGGCCGACGACATCGCCTATAACGCCCATGATATCGACGACGGCTTGCGCGCGGGCTTGTTCGATCTCGACGATTTGCGCGAGGTCGCCTTCCTGCGGGCGCTGCTCGACGAGGTCGCGAGGATTCATCCCGATCTGGAGCGGGTGCGGGTGATCCATGAGCTGGTCCGCCGCGTCATCACGCGTTTCGTCGAGGACGCCTTCGCGGAAACCGCCCGCCGCCTCGCGGCGCTGGCGCCGGACAGCATCGAGGACATCCGCCGCGCCAGCGCGGCGACGGCGGCCTTTTCCGCGCCGATGGCGGCTGCGCAGAAGGAGATCAAGGATTTCCTGTTCGTGCGGATGTATCGCCATCGCAAGGTGCTTCCGGTCTGGAAAAACGCCAAGACCATCGTGCGCGGGCTGTTCGGCAAGTTTTTCGCCGCGCCGGACGCCATGCCCGAGGAATGGGCGCTGACGGCGCGGCCCTGCGACGAAGCGGGCCGGGCGCGGGTCGTTTCCGATTACATCGCCGGAATGACCGACCGCTACGCGCTGGCCCAGGCGCAGAAATGGCTGGGGACGGGGCTCGGCTGAGCGCGAAGGGCTCGAAGCGGATAGGGCGATCATCGGGTTATAGACGCGAGTCGACCGCATTCTGTCGAAAAGCGCCGCGCATTCGCGGATATTTGGGCGGCCATGCGCTTTATTTGATGCAACCGGCCTGTATGTGCTGAGGCTCCGGCTCATCCCAATCATTGGCGGGCAATTGCGCAAAGGGCGCCGTAAAAGCCTGACGGACCATGCGGAACCCTGTCGGAATGGGATTGTTCGGCGCGTAATCGACAATCCAGAAGAAATCGTAATTCGTGTCCGGCCAGGTTTTGGGCGCGCCGGCGATCTGGTCGAGATGCAAAAGCTGGCGCAGCGTCACCAACTCGCCGGGATATGATTTTTCCAGCTTTGCCTTGGCGATATGGACGTGTTCCCAGGTCATGACGACAATTTTTCTCAGATAGCGCGGATCCGTCATGACGTCGTGCGCCGCCTGCTGCGTACGCTGGTTCACGTCGGCCTCCCTCGCTGCGTCATCTTCGTCCTCTCCGGGCACGACGGTGTAGGCGATCACCGGCAAGTTCCAGCTCTGCGCCGCCGGCGTGATCGTCTCGATCGGATGCAAGGTGATGGCGAGAAACGCGTCGGGCTTTTCACCGCCGGCGAACAGGGATTGCGCGGCGCCTTGGCCGAGAAACTGGCTCTTCAGGGCCTGCGCGCGCTGCATCCCGAGATCGCACAAAGCGTAAGGATTGAGCTTTTCGGCATGTCGCATCAGGATGATTCGGGCCGGCTCCGTCAAAGCCGCTGCCGGCGGCAGAAAAATTGCCAGTCCGAGGGCGCAAAGCGGGAGAGGGAAAAAGCGCATCACGTCGCTCCCTCGTTGCTGCGGCGCCCCCACATGGGAAAAAGCGCGTCGCGCATCTTGCTTCGGCGCCCGAGGCTTCAGGCGGGGGCCAAAGCTTCCGATAAGCGCAATATACGCCGTACGAACGTCCTCTCCATTCACTATTTATTGGCGATCCGGTTCTCGCCCGTGCAGCGAGGCGGATGAAGGCGCGCACGGCGCCGCGCATTGATCCTCCGCGCGAAATGAGGCACAAGGCCGCAAAGTCCAGAAATCATGCGGGGCCGGGTGATGAGTGAAGTTTTGCGCGTCGGCATCGCCGGCCTCGGGACCGTCGGCGCCGCCGTGGTCCGTCTGCTGCGGGCGCAGGCCGGCGACCTCGCCGCGCGCACCGGCCGCAAGATCGTCGTGGCGGGCGTTTCGGCGCGCGACGCGGCGCGCGAGCGCGGCATCGACCTGTCCGGAGTCGAATGGTTCGCCGATCCCGTGGCGCTGGCGCGATCCGAATCCATCGATCTGTTCGTCGAGCTGATCGGCGGCGACGAGGGCGGCGCGCGGGCCAGCGTCGAGGCGGCTCTGGCGGCCGGCAAATCGGTGGTGACCGCCAATAAGGCGCTGCTCGCGAAACATGGTCTTCACCTCGCGGGCCTGGCCGAATCGCATCACGCCGCGCTGGCTTTCGAGGCCTCGGTCGCCGGAGGCATCCCCATCGTCAAGACCCTGCGCGAAGGCCTCGCCGGCAATAGCGTCGAGCGCGTCTACGGCATTCTCAACGGCACCTGCAATTACATCCTCTCCCGCATGGAGCTGGAGGGCCTGTCCTTCGCCGAATGCCTGGCGGAGGCCCAGAAGCTGGGCTATGCCGAGGCCGACCCGACCTTCGATATCGGCGGGTTCGACACCGCCCACAAGCTGGCCATTCTCGCCTCTTTGGCCTTCGGCGTGAGGCTCGACGCCGAGGCGATCAGCATCGAAGGCATTCAGGATATTTCGCTCGCCGACCTCCATGCGGCGAAAGAGCTGGGCTATCGCGTGAAACTGCTCGGCGTCGCCCAGCGCACCCCGCATGGCGTCGAACAGCGCGTGCATCCAATCATGGTGCCTCTGTCTTCGGCCGTCGCGCAGGTGATGGGCGTGACCAACGCCGTGACGGTGGACGCCGATGCGGTGAACGAACTGACCCTGGTCGGCCCCGGCGCCGGCGGCATGGCGACCGCCTCGGCGGTGGTGGCCGATATCGCCGATATCGCGCGCGGCATCCGCTCCGCGCCGTTCGGCCTGCCGGTCGGCCATCTCGCGCCGGCGCAGAAATCGCCGATGCAGCGCCACGAGGGCGGCTATTACATCCGCCTCGCCGCCCGCAACCATATCGGCGCCGCGGCGGCGATCGCGGCGCGCATGGCGGAGCGCGAAATTTCGCTGGAAAGCATCGTCCAGCGCCGAGCCTGCGCGGCGGACGACAGCATCGTGCCGGTGGTGCTGGTCACCTATGCGACCACCGAGGCCTCGGTGCGCGAGGCGCTCGCGGCCATTGTTGTTGACGGCCATATCGCCGAAAAGCCGCAGGTGATCCGCATCGAGCGGGAGTAAACGCGGGCTTGACGCCGGGGCTGATTGTTCCTATTTTGTTCGCGTTTCGGCGAGGGAGACAAGGATGCGGCTTTACTGGGCGCCCCGGACGCGGTCGTTGCGCGTGCTCTGGTTGTTGGAGGAGATCGGCGCGCCCTATGAGCGCGTTCTCGTCGATCTGAAGAACGGCGGCCAGCACACGCCAGCCTATCACGCCGTCAATCCGATGGAGAAGGTCCCGGCCCTGCAGGATGGCGAGGCTTGCGTCGCTGAATCCGGCGCGGTCATTGCCTATCTGGCGGAAAAATTCCCGCAAGCCGGCCTCGCGCCCGCGATCGGCGATCCGACGCGCGGGCGTTATTTGCAATGGCTGTTCTTTTCGGGCTCCTGCGTCGAGGCGTCGATCACCCAGAAATACGCCAATGTGCAATTGCCGGAGGTTTCGGCGGGGTGGGGCTCTTTCGACAAGGTTTTCAACGTCCTGTCCGAGACGCTCGCCGCCGGCCCCTATATTCTCGGCGAAAAATTTTCCGCCGCCGACGTGCTGATCGCCTCCGATCTGCATTTCGTCGTCAACGTGTTCAAGATGTTGGCGCCGCGCCCGGAATTCACGGCTTATCTGGAGCGGTGCCAGTCGCGTCCGGCCTTCCAGCGCGCGCTGAAAATCGATGCTGATGGCGTCTGAACGGCGGGTTCTGCTCGGCGTCGAGAAGAGCGCGCTCGGACGGCCCTGGCTCAGTCGGCTTGACGCCGCGGGCGACGCCTTGGCGCTGGCGATCGCGCAGCGGACCGGCTTGCCCGACCTGCTGTCGCGCGTGCTGGCCGGGCGCGGCGTCGCGCCGGAGACCGCGCTGGCGCATCTCGATCCGACCTTGCGCGCGCTGCTGCCCGAACCCTATGCGCTCACCGCCATGCAGGAGGCGACGGAACGGCTCGCTCGGGCGGTCGAGCGGCGCGAGACCATCGCCATTTTCGGCGATTACGACGTCGACGGCGCCTGTTCCTCGGCCCTGCTCGCTGAATTTTTCGACTATTGCGGCGTCACCCGCCTGATCCATATCCCGGATCGCATCACCGAAGGCTATGGCCCCAATAGCGAGGCGATCCGCGCCTTGGCCGCGCGCGGCGCGACGCTGCTTGTCACGGCGGATTGCGGGACCACCAGCCATGAGCCTTTCGGCGAGGCGCGTCGGCTGGGCATGGATGTGGTCGTGCTCGATCATCACCAGGCGCCGGAGCGTCTGCCCGAGGCGATCGTGGTCAATCCGAACCGGCAGGACGATGTTTCGGGGCAGGGCGCGCTCTGCGCGGCGGGCGTTGCCTTTGTCGCTCTGGTCGCGCTCAACCGCGCCCTGCGCCAGCGCGGCTTCTGGCGCGAGCGGCCGGAGCCGGATCTGCTGGCTTCGCTCGATCTGGTGGCGCTCGCCACCGTCGCCGATGTCGCGCCGCTCACCGGCCTCAATCGCGCTTTTGTCGCCAAGGGCCTCGCCCTGATGAAGGGGCGCGGCCGCGTCGGCCTGCGTGCTTTGGCCGATGTCGCCCGGCTCAACGGGCCGCCGCGCGCCTATCATCTCGGCTTTCTGCTGGGCCCCCGCATCAATGCCGGCGGCCGCATCGGCGATGCGGCGCTCGGCGCGCGGCTGCTGTTGCTGCGCGACGAGCTGGAGGCCGCTTCCATCGCGTCCGAACTCGACCGCCTCAATGGCGAACGCCAGATCCTCGAAAAGCAGATGCTGCAGGAGGCTTTGGCGGAAGCCTACAAGCAATTGGGTCCGGCGGAGGAGGGCGCCTTTGTGCTGGCGGCAGGCGAGGATTGGCAGCCGGGCGTCGTCGGTCTGGTCGCCTCGAGGCTCAAGGAAATGTTCGGCCGTCCGGCTTTCGCCATCGCCTTCGACGGCGACGTCGGAACCGGCTCCGCGCGTTCGATCGCGGGGGTCGATCTCGGCCGTGCGGTGCGTGCGGCGGTGGAGCGCGGCCTGCTCGTCAAGGGCGGCGGCCACGCCATGGCGGCCGGAGTGACCCTGCGGCGCGACCAGCTCGATCCGTTCCAGTCCTATCTCGACGAGGCGCTGGCGGAGTCCGTCGCGCGCGCCCGGACCGGAGCGGGCCTTGCGGTGGACGGCCTGCTGACGGCGAGCGCCTGCGCCCCGGCTTTGGTCGAAGAGATCGAAAAGGCCGGGCCTTTCGGCGCAGGCAATCCGGAACCAGTCTTCGTCCTGCCGGAACACAGGATCGCGGAGATTCAGCCTTTCGGCGGCGATCATCTGCGCTTGAGGGTCCAGGCGGGAGACGGCGCGCGCCTGGAAGTCGCGGCCTTTCGCGCGGCGCAGACGGCGATCGGCGCGGCTTTGGCCAAGGCGCGTGGCGAGCGCGCGCATCTCGCTTGCTCCTTGTCGCTCGATCACTGGGGCGGCCGCACGAAAGTGAGCGCGCGGCTGGTCGATCTGGCTTTGTGCGGCGCGAACGGTGGATCGCGATAAAAATCCACAGGGGTTACGGGAGGAAAGGCTTGTCAGCGCGAATTGGCGCGTTTATACGTCGCCCCACTTCGCGAGCGGCTCCGCCGGTTCGCCCCGCGCCCATCGTCTAGCGGTCTAGGACGTCGCCCTTTCACGGCGAAAACAGGGGTTCGATTCCCCTTGGGCGCGCCAATAAAATCAA
>NZ_JAYSBG010000154.1:0-7990 GCF_041915505.1 Rhodoblastus sp.
AGTTCAAAAACTCGACGAGTTATTGCCCTGGAACTGGAACCCTTCAGGCATCGCCTCCCAAGCAGCCTAGCCTCCGCCGCCACGTCGGACGGCTTGCCCGCGCCGCGTGCTTCACCGGAGGGATACGATGAGTCGATAGGCCGGCGGACGGATTGACAGACGATCGTGGACCCGTATGATAGTTAGTCTATAAAAGTTATCGACCAACTTGATTCGTGTCAATTCAATGACATATCACTCGGCGGCGCAAAAATACACGGCGACAGGCCAGCCATTGTCGCGAAGGGTCGCGGGCGTCAGCGCCGACGCCCTGCGAGGCGTTGGCGTGACTCACGATCGCGCGCGATTGTCGGGCCGGCTCCGGCGCGTATTGACGGAAAATCCGCACGCCCGCCATTTTTCCGTGCACCACATCATCAAGGCCCTGGGCCCGGATGACGCGGCGCCGTCGCTCGCCCTTTTCTCCGCGGCCGGCCTGTTCGAGGCGCCGGACGCAGCTGCGCTGTGCGGACGCGTCACCAGCGCGCTCGGCGCCGGACTGGCGCTTGGCCGCCGCGACGTGCGTCTGCCGCGCTCCCTGCTGCGCCGGAAGATCCCGCGCAATTCGCTCGCGATTCTCATTCACGGTGTCGCCGCCATGCTCGAAGGCGCGGAGGGCGCCGTGCGCGAACGCTGGAGCTGGGTGTTTCATCCGCTCATGAGCGGCGCGCTCGGTCTGACCTTGTTTCTCCTTGGCCTAGCCAGCATGGCGCCGATCATCGGCGGCGGCGTGCAACACGCGGCTTCGGCCTTTTTTGTCGCCGTTGGCATGGCCGAACGCGACGGACTCGCGGTCATGATCGGCGCGGTCGCCGGCATTGCGTCGCTGGCTTTGGCGGCGCTGAGTATTGCGTCCGGACAGAAATTATGGGCCAAAATCAAGGCGTGGCTGCTGCATTGCGCGCGGGCGCTGCATCTCGACGCGCTCGCGAAAATGCTCGATCATTGCTGTGATGGCCTGGGCGAATTGGCGCGCCTGCGCTGGAGCGGGCTTCTGCTGTTGATGCTCTCCCCCCTCGCGGCGATCCCGCGTCGTCCGAGCGCGCATGGCGCGGCGGTTTCGCCGCCGAGGAAACGGGCGCGACGCGCGCGCATGGTCGCGGTTCGCGCACATAAAAGGTTGGCGGCTCAGGCAAATGGATCTTGAACAGTTTTACGTATTCCCGGTCCACTCGCCTTTGACGGCGGAAAAACGCCGCGCGATCGACGCCCAGATCACCGAAAACGCCGCATTGTTCGAGCGCGAAGTCTCCTTCAAATGGCTGAAGCGCGGCGAGGAGAAATTTCTTCGCATTCTGGTCAATCCGGTCACGATCGAAATCGTCTTTTTCGATGATCGCGTCGAATGCTATGGCGCGGCGCCGGCCTGGGCGCGGCTGCTGTTCACGAAGGCGCGCAAGGAGGAACTCAAGGCCCATTTGCAGGAGGTCCTGATTGGTGCCGGCTTCATGACGGCCGCCGATCAGCCCGCTCGCGAGCGGGCTGATCGGGCGCCGCGCTACGGTTTCCTGTTTCCACGAAAGGCGGCGTAAGTGGCGAGCGCCACCATGGCGACAGCGCAAATCTGCGCCGCCCCGGCGTGGAAGGCTGCGGACAGGCCCGATTTGAACACGCCCCCCTGTCCTCCGGGCTCGGCGGCTGGCGAAACGTTCGGCCCCCGTCTTTCAGACTCCACGGCGCCGCGGCTGTCCAGCCATGCGGTCATGCGCGCATAAATCGCGTTGATGCGCGCGGCTTTCGCCGCATCACCGCCGCGATCCGGGTGATGGATGTTCATCAGACGGTCGCGCCGGCGGCGCAATTCTGTCCGAGAGAACGCGGCGTCCGGAGCAAGCCCCAGCCATGTCGCGTCCTTGATGAATTGCGCCCGGCCATAACGCCTCGACACCATCTGCCCCCATTCCGATTCGGCGCCGCTTCTCGCGGCGACGGCGACGGATTTGCTTCGCGATCAGACGCCCTTTCAGAGCGCCCGCTCGCTGTGCTCGGCGATGAAATGCGCCAACTCATCCTTCTGATGTTGAAGCCGCGCGGCCTTGCGCAACGGCAGCAAGCCATTGGCGACCGCCGCCAAGCCGCCGATCTGGTTGAACACCATCGAATGCATGACGCCGAAATTGCCGAACAGCGCGCCGGCGATGCAGACCGCATTGGCGCCCACGATCATCCGCCAGCTGCGCTTGATATTGCGCTGGAGATCGGTTGCGACGTCATGGATTTCAAGCAGCTTCTCCAGGCTTTCCTCCATGAACACGATCTCGGCCGTGTCGGTGGCGATGCTGGAGGCGCCGCGCAGCGAGATCGACATGTCGGCCTGTTTCAGCGCGATCGAATCGTTCACGCCATCGCCGATGAAACAGACGCGGCGGCCTTCCTTCTGGAGCGCCTCGACATAGCGCGCCTTGTCCTGCGGCAACACTTCCGCGAAATAGCGGTCCATGCCGAGCTTGCGCGCCAGATTGCGCGTCGGGCGGTCGTGATCGCCGGAAATGATCGCCAGATGCTTCGCGCCGCGCGCGCGGAGGCCGTCGATCACGAGTTGCGCCTCGCTGCGCTGCGCCGCCTTCAGCTCCAGCGCGCCGCCGAGCGCGCCGTCGACGCCGACCATGATGAGCGAATGGCCGTCGTCATGCACCCGCTCGACCTCGCGCTCCAGCGCCGACGGCAGCTTGACGCCTTCATGCGCCATATAGCGCGCGCTGCCGACATGGACGATATGGCCTTCGACGCCGACCGTGACGCCATAGCCGACCGCATATTTGGTCTCGTCGGTCTCCGGGATCGGCGCGCCGAGTTGTTCGAAGCGGTCGATAATCGCCTTGGCGATGGGGTGGCTGAACTTGTTTTCCGCCGCCGCCGCCCAGCTCAGGATCTGGTTCTCGTCGTGACGACCGTAAGTGACGCTGGAAGGCTTTGCCTATCTCGCCGTGGTCATCGACCTCTTCTCGCGACGGGTGATCGGCTGGTCGTTGCAAAGCCGTCAGACTACCGAAGCGGTCTTGCAGGCCGTGCATATGGGCCGTTTGGCGCCGTCGGCCAAAAAACCGGGTGCTGATCCACTCGGATCAGGGATCGCAATTCACCAGCATGGAATGGGCGTCGTTCCTGAGACACCACAATCTTGAGCCGTCGATGAGCCGGCGCGGCAATTGCCACGACAACGCCGTAGTCGAAAGCTTCTTCAATCCGCTCAAACGCGAGCGCAGCCGCCGCCGAACCTACCGGTCCCGGGCCGAGGCCAGCCAGGATGTGTTCGATTACATCGAGATGTTCTACAATCCGACCAGGAAGCACGCCCGCAATGGCATGCTCTCACCTGTCGAATTCGAACGCCGCAACAAAACCGCTATCGAAGGTGTCTAGAAAACGCGGGGCGATTCAGTGCTCACTATCAAACGCGAAAAAAGAACCGGTGCAAAGGCCGGTTCTGAAAAGGTTGCGCCCAAATTACACGAGCGTGATGCAATGCAATGGCGCTCGCTAAACCCAACGCCTTGCCTCGGATCGCTGCTCTTCGTTGCTACGAATGGATTGCTTCTGCCGCGCCGTCGCTTGCCGGGGCGCAGCACTCACCCTTCAATATACTGTCGATCGGTTCTTCCTGTACGCCAAAGACGGCAACGAATTCGGGTGTTGAGGCTCAAATCAATGCATAAGGTGACGCAACGATATATCAACACATGCTCTGCTAACGTTAAGGTGTGAATTGGACCTGTGTCGTTCGCGAGAACAGAAACGTCGTCGACAAATCTCAGAGAATTCCCGGCTCGCGGTATCGCGCCGGGCGTTTGCCGAAGCCGATGAACGGAGGGGCTCGCCGGGTCCTCGGTCGATATAGTGTTGGTCTGTGTACAGATGAGCGAAGCGATTCTTCTTGCGAAGCAGGACTTTCCGACGACGACGCTCGTCGATTTTTCTAGCCGCGCAGGGTCTTCGGGGCCCAGCCCCTCGTATGAGTCCGACGCGCCGGAGACCCGGCGGCGTCAACCTCCCATTCGGATATCGAGCGTTCCCGGCCGGTTCAATGAGACAATCCAGTCGGATGATGTCTGTTTCGCCAATCCGAACGAAACTCCCGACATCGTCGTGCTGACCGAGACGAACGCCTCGTCCTTGCTAGCGCGGCGTCTCGGCCGCGCCCCCGCCGCAATTCTCCCCATTGTCGATGCGACCAGCGGGGGGCGTGGAACGCAGGATCATCGCCACGCCGACGTCACAGTGGACCGCGCTTCACGGCGCGGGATTGACGAAGCTGTCGAGATGCTGCGCCCCGCCGTGCGGCGACTGCGTTCCCTGCCACGCGACGTGATCGCAACCGAAGATCGCCGCTTGATGCTGCTAGCGCGCTTGTTCGTGCGCGATCGCGCTTTGACGCCACGAAGCGAGGTCAGCGTCCGCGAAACCTTCGTCTATGACGACGAGGTCGCGATACCGGGTACGGTGGCACTCGCGGTCGAACTGGCCAGCCAGGGCCTTCTGGAACGAAAATTCTTCGACAAGACCAACGTCTGCCCCCATTGCGCCTCGGCCCGGATGACGGTGCGTGAATATTGCACGAGCTGCGGCGGTGCCGATATCCTCGAGGAGCCGATCGTCCATCATCTGAAATGCGCCTGCCAAGGGCCCGAGCGCGACTTCCGGCGAGGCGGTGAGCTGGTTTGCCCGAAGTGCCTGCAACAGCTGAAGAACTTCAGCGTCGATTACGATCGTCCCGGGTCAATCGGTGTCTGCCAATCCTGCAGCCACCTCTCCACCGAGCATAAGGTCGGCTTCGTCTGCCTGGATTGCGACTCGCGCGTCGAGGCGCGAAACATCGCCAGCAAAACGATCTATTCCTATGGCCTGACCGCCGCTGGACGCGCCTGCGTGACCAGCGGCTCCCCCCTTCCCCGAGCCGACGATCTTTCGATCGGCGGAAGGGTCCGCACTTTCGCACGGCGCCATGCGGCGATCGGGCAACCCTGCAGCATCCTGTTCGTTCGTTTGCGTAAACCGCCGGAGACGCCCGACGGCAGCGACGCCTGGCGGCAGACTTGCACCTTCTTCAAGCAGATTATGCGGGAATGCTTCACAGCCGAAACGGAGATCATCGCGGCGGCGCCCGTCTTTCTGGCCCTGCTCGGGCGCGACTCAAAGGCGGAGGTCGAGCGGCACCTGCCCAATATTCGGCAACGGCTCGAACGGCATCTCTCGCTCGCGCCCCGGATCGAACTCGCGGTCTTCTCGCCTGAGGAAGTTCCTGGGGGCGCGGAGCTAACGAGAAAAGTTGCGTGAGTGCGATGGAATTGTTCGACAATGCCTGGCACCTGCTCGGATCCTTGTCAGGATGGTCGTTCTTCGCGATGTTCGGCATGGTGCTATTGACGGATGCGCCGCGTTATTTTCTCGGGATTCAGGCGACGGCGGCCGCCTTCATCCTGCTCGAACATCGGCCTTACGGCCCGCTCCTGCCGCTTCCTCCCGTCTCGATCCTGCTTGCTGGCCATAACGAAGAGGACGCCATCGAGAAGTGCGTCCGCTCGCTGCGGGAACAGACCTTCAGTGATTTCGAAATCGTCTGCGTCGACGACGGATCCAGCGACCGGACGTTCTCGATCATGCGGCGCTTGCAGAGCGAGAGGCTGGTGCAGTCGATCGGCCGTCTGCAATTGCGCGGGGGCAAGGCGGCAGCCCTCAACCTTGCGGCCCGCATGGCGCATGGCGAGATCTTCATCGTCACTGATTGCGATTGTTCGTTCGAGCCCGACGCGATCGAGGAGTTATTGCGCCCGCTCACCGGGAACGCTTCCGTCGGGGCGGTCTCCGGTAACATCCTGGTACGCAACTGGCACCGTTCGATGACCACCGCGATCCAGGGCATCGAGTATCTCATCTCGATTTCACTCGGCAAGACCTTCGCCGGCGTGCTCGATCAGGTCTGCTGCATTTCGGGCGCTTTCGGCGCCTTTCGCCGCAGCGCGTGGGACCTGATCGGTGGCATGGATGCAGGCGGCGGCGAGGATCTGGACTTCACCATTCGGCTCAGGCTTGCTGGCTATAAGACCGTCTTTGCCCAGCGCGCCATTTGCTATACCGACGTGCCTGAATCCGCCTATGTCCTGCTTCGCCAGCGCAGCCGATGGGAGCGCGATTCCTACTGGATCCGGTTTCGTAAATATCGTCGTCTGTTCAATCCTTTCGCGCCGGGTTTTCTTTGGCGGGAAGCGGCACACCAATGGGACTTCCTGCTCTTCACAGCGTTGCCAACTCTGTTCTTTCCGTTCTATCTCGGCTGGCTGTTCGCCACGTTTGGCGTGACCGGATTCGTCCTGCTCGCAGCGGTCGCGCTGCCCCTATTTATGCTGGATCTTGCCTGTTTCGCCGCCGCGGCGCTGATCACCAATCGCCCGGTCTATTGGCGCCTGCTGCCGTTCTTGCCCATGTACGGAGTTTTTTCGACTTATGTGATGAAACTTCATCGGCTTTATGCCTACAGCTCGGAGGCTATCGTTTCTCTGTCGCTCAAGGACAATTACGTTCCGAAAAAAGTGCACAACCTCAACGATTGGCGATAAGCGCGCGCCGGAGACAGAAAAAAGATGGCGATCCATTCCCTGCGTCCAGAGTTTCGGCCCGACAATGCGCGGAACCAGGTGCGCGCCAGCCAGACTCTCGCCCGCCGGCTCTATGTTTTTGGCCTCAGCGCGGGTGCCTTGTGGGTGGTCTATCTTTTCATCGGCTCCCTCGTGCTGCTGGACGCTAGCGGTTTGGTGGTACAGGATCGCGAAATCGTTACCCAGCCCTTTGACGCGCAGGTTCTTTCCTTCGCGGCTCGGCCGGGACAGAAAGTTGTGGCTGGCCAGGAACTGGGCAATGTCGTCTCGACTCAGATGTTGGACCTCATCTCCAGCCTCATTACCGGCAAGGCACAGATCGAGGCGCGTGAAACCCAGATCGCGAAGCGACTCGCAGCCATCGAGACGACGCTACCTTCAGCAGAAAGCCGGAGTCGCACGGCGAAAGCCGCGCAGGCGCAGATTGAGAAGGCCGTCGCGTCAGGCTTTTCCACGCAGGTGCGTCAGGCCGAGGCGACCCGCGACGCCTATGACGCCGTGCGCGAGGTCGAAGCCTTGCGCTCCGAAAGCAGCGCACTCGAAAGCGAACGCGGCACGGCGAAATTAAATCTGGCCCATCTCGCCGTCGCGCTCGAGCGCGCCCAGGCGACCTATCGCGAGGGCATCGTCGTGACTCCCGTTGGAGGCACGCTGGGGGCGAAGGTCGCGGAGCCCGGCGCCGTCCTGACCCACGGCGAAATCATGGCCGACGTCTATCACGGCGCAAAATATGTGCTCGCCTATCTGCCAACCAATCGCCTCTACGGCATTGCGCCCGGGCAAAGGGTGATCGTGACGGATGGCGTAAACCGCGAAAGCGGCCGAGTAGAGCGGATCGAGACGATCACGGATCGGACGCCCGCTGAATTCCAGTCCAATCTGAGTGGCGTGGATCGCAACCAGGTAGCGCGCATCGTGTTCGACGAACCGACACAGTTTCCGTTGATGGCGAAGATCAAGGTTACTGGACCTTATGGCCTATCAAACTTGATCGACGGCGCTCGGTGGGCGATGGTTTCATGGCGTAGCGAAGCCACGACTGCGCCCAGGCAGTTGGCCCATTGATCCGCTGAGGTGAAAGGCAAGATTCGCGGCTTTTTCGCCTGTTTTTCGACTCATGGCTTATATTATTGATATATAAATAGATATTTATAGGTCGACTTTCCCCTCGCGAGTGACCTGAAGTCAGATCATCACCGCACGCCCGCTTCGCCGCCACGCGTGTTCGCGTCGCTAGAGCAAGTTCTGTGAATTCGGATTCGGCTGGGATTCCCAAACGGCCACGCTCGTGCGAGTCTACGAGCGTGATTGCGAGGGAGGAATCCCATGGCCCGGTCTTACAGCCAGGATTTGCGTGA
>NZ_JAYSBG010000155.1:0-7989 GCF_041915505.1 Rhodoblastus sp.
CGGGAAATCAGGCGAAGGATTTGCCGCAGCCGCATTGCGTCGTGGCGTTCGGATTTTCGAACACGAAGCCGGATTTTTCCAGCGAGCTGACGAAATCGACCGTCATGCCCTTCACGAAGCCGAGCGAGAGATCGTCGATGAAGAATTTCACGCCATCGGCCTCGACGACATTGTCGCCTTCGCGCGTCTCGTTTTCGAGGTCCATCTTATAGGTGAAGCCCGAGCAGCCACCGGCCTCGACCAGGATGCGCAGGCCGTCGGCGGGCGTCTTGGCGGTTTCGAGAATGGTGCGGGCCGCTGAAACGGCGTCGGGAGTCAGAGTGATCATGGCAGGCTCCGGATCCTTTTGGCAGGATGGGAGCAACGAATGTGCCAGCGCGCAAAGGCCCGGAATTCCTGGGGTTCAAGCTGTGTCGTGTCGGTTTCGCGACACGTCGCGGCGGCTTTATCCCGCCCCGTTGAAATGCACCGCGCCCCGGCCCGAAAGATCATAGCCGCCGAGCGCTCGGGCTTTTTCCGCGAAACGTTCAGTCGCGCCGAGCGCCAGCAGCTTTTGGAAGGGCGGGTCGAAAAACGCCTTGCGCCAGACCAGCAGGTCGAAGCGCTCGTCGATCAGCGGTACGAAATCCAGCCGGTAATGGCGCGCCGCCGCTTCGAGACCGAGGCCGATATCGGCGCGGCCCTCGGCGAGCGCGGCGGCGAGATCGAATTCGGAGCGCTCGACATTTTCCAGCAGGTGCAGATCGGCGCGCGTCATCTTCTCGGCCGACAGCAATTGGTCGAGCACCTTTTCGCTGCCGGAACGGTTTTGGCGCGCCTGGAAGCGCAGCCCGCGCGCGGCGCGCAAGGTCTCGGGCTTTTTGGTCAGGCCGGGACGCAGAATCAGGCCGCGCCGCCTCTTGGCCCATTCGATCAGCACCCAGGGCTTGTCGGCGAATTTTTCGCGCGTCGCGTCGACGTTCCAGCCGTCGGGCTCGGGAATATGCAGGCCGGCGAAGGCGCAGCCGCCGCTTTCGGCGCGGCTCAGGCCGTCGAGCGCGCCGTCGAGAAAGCTGGCTATGCCCGATTGCGATTCGCGCAGCGCCCATTCGAGCAGCGGATCATGCCCTCCCGCCATGATCGGCGGCGGTTCGGCGGCGTCTTCCGCTTGGCTGATGGGCGCCGGCGGGGCCGCCTCATGGCGTGTCCCAAGCCAGTCTTCGATCTCGATGCGTGGAAACAGCAGCTTGCCGGTGATCTTGCGCACGGGCAGGGCGCCCTCGGCGACCATGTCATAGATCTTGCGCGGCTTGACCCGCAACAGGGCCGCGACTTCGCTGGTGGTGTAGAAATCCGTCATGATTCCGGAAGGGCTCCGCGTCCGGAAAAAATGACACAAAAAGCAGAAAAAGACACAAAAAAGCACGGCGCAAAAAGAAAGGCCGGCGCCTTGCGGAGCCGGCCTCGTCAGAAGGATACAGGCGCGTTCAGCGCGGCAGATTGGTCGAGCCCATCAGGAAATGATCGACCGAACGCGCGGCCTGGCGGCCCTCGCGGATCGCCCAGACCACCAGCGACTGGCCGCGGCGCATGTCGCCGGCGACGAAGATCTTGTCGAGGCTGGTCTTGTAGGCAAGCGTGTCGGCGCTCACATTGCCGCGATTGTCGAGCGCGACGCCGAGCTCCTTGATCATGCCCTCATGCACGGGCGAGACGAAGCCCATGGCGAGCAGGACGAGATCGGCGCGCAGGTCGAATTCCGAACCGGGAATTTCCTGCATCTTGCCGTCGACGCGCGCGCATCTCAGCGCCTTGACCGCGCCGTTCTCGCCGACCACGGACTTAGTGGTCACGGCGAAATCGCGCTCCGCGCCTTCCTGATGCGAGGAGGACGTGCGCAGCTTCAGCGGCCAATAGGGCCAGCTTGTCAGCTTGTCTTCCTGCTCCGGCGGCTTCGGCATGATTTCAAGCTGCGTCACCGACAAGGCGCCCTGGCGCACCGAGGTCCCGATGCAGTCGGAGCCGGTGTCGCCGCCGCCGATGACGACGACATGCTTGCCCGAGGCGAGGATCGGCTCTTCCGGGCCCGCATTTTCGCGGCCGACGCGGCGGTTCTGCTGCGGCAGGAAATCCATCGCGAAATGCACGCCGGCGAGGTCGCGGCCCGGAACCGGGAGGTCGCGCGGCTTTTCGGCGCCGCCGGCGAGGATCACCGCGTCATAGCCGGCGACAAGATCCTTGGCCGGCAGGTCGACGCCGATATTCGCGCCATAATGGAAGGTGACGCCTTCGGCCTCCATCTGCGCGACGCGGCGGTCGATCAGATGTTTCTCCATCTTGAAGTCGGGAATGCCATAGCGCAGCAGGCCGCCGGCCTTGGCGTTCTTTTCGTAGAGATGGACGTCATGGCCGGCGCGGGCGAGTTGCTGCGCGGCGGCGAGGCCGGCCGGGCCGGAGCCGATGATGGCGACGCTCTTGCCGGTCTTGGTCGTCGGTGGCTCGGGGCGCAGCCAGCCGTTCTCCCAGGCGCGGTCGACAATGGCGCATTCGATCGTCTTGATCGTGACCGGCGTGTTTTCCAGATTCAGTGTGCACGCCGCCTCGCAGGGCGCGGGACAGACGCGGCCGGTGAATTCCGGGAAATTATTGGTCGAGTGCAGGTTGCGCGCCGCCTCTTCCCAATCGCTGTTATAGACCAGATCGTTCCAGTCGGGGATCTGGTTATTCACCGGGCAGCCGTTATGGCAGAACGGAATGCCGCAATTCATGCAGCGCGCCGCCTGATCGCGCGTGGCTTCCTCCGAGAGAGGAATCACGAACTCATGGTAGTGGCGGATGCGGTCGGCGGCCGGCTTGTACTTGCGGTCCTGCCGATCGATTTCAAGGAACCCCGTCACCTTGCCCATATCATTCCCCCGCGGCGGCGGTCTGCCGCTGTTCGGTTTGCGTCATCAGCTCCGCCAAAGCGCGGCGATATTCGACCGGCATGACCTTGCGGAATTTCGGCAGGTAGACGTCCCATTTGTCGAGAATCTCGCGGGCGCGCGTCGAGCCGGTAAATTGCAGATGGTTGGCGATCAGCTGGCGCAGGCGCTCGGCGTCGAAGCGCGACATGTCGCTCATGATGTCGACGCGCCCATGGCTCTCGAGGTCGCCGCCCTGGTTGTTGAGCCGCCAGTTCAGGTCCTCTTCCTCCACCACGGGCTCCAGATCGACCATCGCCATATTGCAGCGGGACGGGAAATCGCCCGCCTCGTCGAGCACATAGGCGATGCCGCCCGACATGCCGGCCGCGAAATTGCGCCCGGTGGGGCCGAGCACGACGACCACGCCGCCGGTCATATATTCGCAGCCATGGTCGCCCGCGCCTTCCACCACCGCGATCGCGCCGGAATTGCGCACCGCGAAGCGCTCGCCGGCCACGCCGCGGAAATAGACCTCGCCGGAAATCGCGCCGTAAAGCACGGTATTGCCGACGATGATCGAGTTCTCGGGCGTGATGTGCTTGGCCTCGCGCGGCGGATAGACCACGATGCGGCCGCCCGACAGGCCCTTGCCGACATAGTCGTTTGCCTCGCCCTCAAGCTCCAGCGTCACGCCATGAGCGAGCCAGGCGCCGAAGCTCTGGCCGGCGGTGCCCTTGGCCTTGATGTGGATGGTGTTGTCCGGCAGGCCGGCATAGCCGTAGATCCGCGCGACCTCGCCCGACAGCATGGCGCCGACCGAGCGGTTGACGTTGCAGATGTCGGTTTCGAGATGGATCGGCGCGCCGCGATCCAGCGCCACGCCCGAACGCGCGATCAATTGCTTGTCGAGCGCCTTGTCGAGATTGTGGTTCTGGAATTCCGACCGATAGATGGTCTGGCCGTCCAGCGGCTCCGGCTTGTGGAACAGCTTGGCGAAGTCGAGGCCGTTCGCTTTCCAGTGCTGGATCGCGCGCTCGCGGTCGAGCATCTGCATCTGGCCGACCATTTCATTGATCGTGCGATAGCCGAGCTTTGCCATATATTCGCGGACCTCTTCGGCCACGAAGAAGAAGAAGTTGATGACATGCTCGGGTTGGCCGACGAAGCGCTTGCGCAACACCGGATCCTGGGTGGCGACGCCGACCGGGCAGGTGTTGAGATGGCACTTGCGCATCATGATGCAGCCCGCCGCGATCAGCGGCGCGGTGGCGAAGCCGAATTCATCCGCGCCGAGCAGAGCGCCGATGATGACGTCGCGGCCGGTGCGCAGACCGCCGTCGACCTGGACCACGATGCGCGAGCGAAGGCGGTTCAGCACCAGGGTCTGATGGGTCTCGGCGAGGCCGATCTCCCACGGGCTGCCGGCGTGCTTGATCGAGGTCAGCGGCGAGGCGCCCGTGCCGCCCTCGTAACCGGAAATGGTCACGTGATCGGCGCGGCCCTTGGAGACGCCGGCGGCGACCGTGCCGACGCCGACTTCCGACACCAGCTTGACCGAAATATCGGCGCGCGGATTGACGTTCTTCAGATCGTAGATCAGCTGGGCCAGATCCTCGATCGAATAGATGTCGTGATGCGGGGGCGGGGAGATCAGGCCGACGCCCTGGGTCGAATGGCGCACCTTGGCGATGACCGCGTCGACCTTGTGGCCGGGCAACTGGCCGCCCTCGCCGGGCTTCGCGCCCTGCGCCATCTTGATCTGAATCATGTCGGAATTGACGAGATATTCCGCCGTCACGCCGAACCGGCCCGAAGCGACCTGCTTGATCGCCGAGCGCATCGAATCGCCATTGGGCAGCGGCTTGAAGCGATCCGGCTCCTCGCCGCCCTCGCCGGTGTTGGACTTGCCGCCGATGCGGTTCATCGCCACGGCCAGCGTGGTGTGCGCCTCGCGCGAAATCGAGCCGAACGACATCGCGCCGGTGGCGAAACGCTTGACGATTTCGCTCGCCGGCTCGACCTCGTCCAGCGGAACCGGCTTGCGGCCGTCTTCCTCGGCGTCCTTGATGCGGAACAGGCCGCGGATGGTCAGAAGCTGTTCGGACTGGTCGTTGAGCAGCTTGGCGAAGGCGCGGTATTTTTCCTGGCTGTTGCCGCGCACGGCGTGCTGCAGAAGCGCGACCGTGTCCGGCGACCAGTTATGCGCCTCGCCGCGGATGCGATAGGCATAGTCGCCGCCGACGTCGAGCGCGTTGCGATAGACCGGGGCGTCGCCGAAGGCGAGCTTGTGACGCTCGACCGTCTCGACCGCGATTTCGTCGAGGCCGACGCCCTCGATCGGCGTGGCGGTGCCGGTGAAATAGGCGTCCACCAGGGGCTTGGAGAGGCCGACCGCGTCGAAGATCTGCGCGCCGCAATAGGACTGATAGGTCGAAATGCCCATTTTGGACATGACCTTGAGCAGGCCCTTGTCGATCGACTTGATATAGCGCTTGACCGCCTCATAGCCGTCGACTTCCGCCGGGAATTCGTCGGCCATGTCGGCCAGCGTCTCGAAGGCGAGATAGGGATTGATCGCCTCGGCGCCATAGCCGGCGAGCAGCGCGAAATGATGCACTTCGCGCGCGTCGCCGGTCTCGACCACCAGGCCGACCGAGGTGCGCAGGCCTTTGCGGATCAAATGGTGGTGCACGGCGGCGGTGGCGAGCAGCGCCGGGATCGGAATGCGATCGGCGCCGACCATGCGGTCGGACAGAACGATGATGTTATAGCCGCCGGTGACGGCCTGTTCGGCGCGGTCGCACAGCCGGTCGAGCATGGACTTCATGCCCTCCGCGCCCAGCTCCACATCATAGGTGATGTCCAGCGTCTTGGTGTCGAAGCTGTCCTCGAAATGACCGATATTGCGGATCTTTTCGAGATCGCCATTGGTCAGGATCGGCTGGCGGACCTCAAGGCGCTTCTTCTTCGCCGTGCCCTCATGGTCAAGAATGTTCGGGCGCGGGCCGATGAACGACACCAGGCTCATGACCAGCTCCTCGCGGATCGGGTCGATCGGCGGGTTGGTGACCTGGGCGAAGTTCTGCTTGAAATAGGAATAGAGCAGCTTCGACCTGGACGACATGGCCGAGATCGGCGTGTCCGCGCCCATCGAGCCGACGGCTTCCTGGCCGGTCACGGCCATGGGCGCCATCAGGATGCTGGTGTCTTCCTGGGTGTAGCCGAAGGCCTGCTGACGGTCGAGCAGCGACACGTCGGCGCGCGAGGAGCGCGCTTCGACGGGCTTGAGGTCTTCGAGCTGGATCTGGGTGCGCTTCAGCCAGTCGCGATACGGATGCGAGGCGGCGAGGCTGGACTTCATCTCGTCGTCCGAGATGATGCGGCCCTGCTCCATGTCGACCATCAGCATGCGGCCGGGCTGGAGGCGCCATTTGGTGACGATCTTGTCTTCCGGAATCGGCAGCACGCCCATTTCGGAAGCCATCACCACAAGGCCGTCCTCGGTGACCAGATAGCGCGCCGGGCGCAGGCCGTTGCGGTCGAGGGTCGCGCCGATCTGGCGGCCGTCGGTGAAGGCGACGGCGGCCGGGCCGTCCCACGGCTCCATCAGCGCGGCGTGATATTCGTAGAAGCCGCGACGCTCCTCGTCCATCAGCGGATTGCCCGCCCACGCCTCCGGGATCAGCATCATCATGGCGTGGGCCATGGAATAGCCGCCCTGCACCAGGAATTCGAGCGCATTGTCGAAACAGGCGGTGTCCGACTGGCCTTCGTAGGAGATCGGCCACAGCTTGGAAATGTCGTCGCCGAACAGAGGCGAGGCGACCGAAGCCTGCCGCGCCGCCATCCAGTTGACGTTGCCGCGCAGGGTGTTGATCTCGCCGTTATGCGCGACCATGCGATAGGGATGGGCGAGCTGCCACGACGGGAAAGTGTTGGTCGAGAAGCGCTGGTGCACCAGAGCCACGGCGGTTTCGACGCGCTCGTCGCGCAGGTCGGCGAAATAATCGCCGAGCTGGGAAGCGAGCAGCAGGCCCTTGTAGACGATGGTGCGCGAGGACAGCGACACCGGATACCAGCCCTGCATCTTGGGGTCGTGCAGGCCGTAAACGGAGTTCGAAACGATCTTGCGGATCAGGAACAGCTTGCGCTCGAACACGGTCTGGTCCGGCGTGGAATCGCCGCGCCCGATGAAGATCTGGCGATGGGCGGGCTCGGTCGGCTTGACGGTCTCGCCGAGGCCGCTCGGGTCGACCGGCACGTCGCGCCAGCCCAGCACCTTCTGGCCGTTCTCGACCACGACGCGTTCGAAAATGTCCTCGATCTGCTTGCGGGCGGCCGGATCGCGCGGCATGAACAGCGCGCCCACGGCGTAAAGGCCGGGCTCCGGCAAAGCGAAGCCGAGCCGCGTCGCTTCCTCAGCGAAGAAGCGATGCGGGATCTGCATCAGCAGGCCGCAGCCGTCGCCGGCCTTCGGGTCGGCGCCGACGGCGCCGCGATGGTCGAGATTGAGCAGGATCTGCAGGCCCATCCGCACGAGATCGTGGGATTTCGCATTATGCATATTGGCGACGAAGCCGACGCCGCAGGCGTCATGCTCGTTGCGGGAATCGTACAGGCCTTGCGCCGGCGGCAAACCATTGGCGGTCGCGAAATGCATCCCTTGCTCCATCGAGGAAAAGCCGACAGCGGCGGACAGGCCGGTCGCGCCATGGTCCGGCGCGGTTTTGGAGTCTTGGGCGGAGACGGAGGGGAAATAGCTCGACCTGGTCAATTCATTCATGCCCGTCCATCCTACCCATTCAGGGGCGCGTCGCCCGCGACCCCTCGTCTTGCTTGCGCGCCCCGCATTTCGCGGCGCGTCCCGCCCTCTCGCGCCCTCCTGGCGCGCCCGCTTGGCCCGTCGCTCGCGCGCGCCCGTCGTCACGGGCAGACGGCGCGGTGGGCCGGCGTCAATGTGAAGGCAATAAATGGTCAGCAAAGCTGTCCTATTTATCAGCGCGGGACATTGCCAGAATAGCATCTGCCGCACAAGACGTCATGGCTTCGCAGGGGGCGTCGCAGGCAAAACTTTTTTCACTTTTTGAGAATCGGCGCCGTAATT
>NZ_JAYSBG010000156.1:0-7922 GCF_041915505.1 Rhodoblastus sp.
GGCGGTCACGCCGGCCAGCCCGACGCCGCCACGGGCGAAGGTCTCGGCGAACAGATGCTCCTTCGCGCTTGTGACGGCGGCATGCGCCATCCAGATGTTCTGGTTCGCCCATCCCTGGCGCTCGTCCCCCGGCGCGCTAGCCTGACGAAACAGCGTCCACTGCAGGCCATAAGCGGCGCCCGCGGCGTCTTCGAGATTGGCGGTCAGATACCACCATTCTGTACGGAAGGCGGGGTGAGGGCCGAAATCGCGCGGGAAAACGATCGGCGTTCCTTCGACGACCTCGGCAAATCCCTTGGCTTCGCCGCCCAATCCCGCAAAGCCATCCGCGAACGCGCTGGTCTCGATCAAGGACGCGAGGAATGCGGCGAGAATGAACAGGGCGCGTCTAGCGCTCATTGGCGAAAACCTTGAGCAGGTCGGCAGGCGTGGTTCTGACCAGACGAATGACCGGCCAGACCACGGCAACGGCGGCCGTCAGCAAGGCCAGCGCGATGGTTTGGGCGAGCTGTGCCGGAAAAAGGTGGAACGGCAGACGCCAGCCGAAAGCCTGCACGTTCACCACCGCGACGAGGCACCACGCCAAAGCGAGCCCAAGCGGCAAGGCGAGAACCGAAGTGGCGGCGGTGAGCAGAAGAACGCGCAGGAATTCCAATTGCGCGAGGCGCCCGCGCGTGACTCCGACAGCCCAGACCGGCGCAAGCTGCGCGAGGCGAACATTGCCGAGAGTCAGCAGATTGGCGAAGAGCGCGATGGCGGAGACGACGAGCATCAGGATATTCAGCGCCGCCGTCACCGCGAAGGTGCGCTCGAATATCGTCATGGACAGTCTTTTGAGCGCGGCCTGGTCGCTGATGCGGGCGATCTGCTGACCGAATTCCGTCTGCATGGCGTCGATCAAATTCGAGACCGCTTTCGGCGCCACCCTGAGACTAAAGGCCCTGCGCGGCGTGTCGGACCAATGTCGCATCAGCGAGGCGAAGTCGACCCGCAACTGTCCTTTCGGATTGCCATAGTCGGGAAAAACGCCGACCACTTTGGCGCGCCACATATCGCCGGAGGTCGGGATTTCGAGCATGGACCCGAGGGCGAGATCCAGTCGCCGCGCGAGTTGTTCGCTGACAAACACGCCCTCGCCGCGCTCGAATTCGTCCCACGCGCCCACGACCTGCGAAAGCATCGGAAAATGCTGGCGATAGGTTTCGTGAGGCTTCATCCCGACCACATCCACCGGCCAATGCTCCAGTTGGATCGTCGCTCTTGAAACCGGCAGGATGGCGGCGACGTCCGGCCGCTGCTCAAGCCAGGATTCGATCCGTCGCGCCTCGGCATCGCCCGCCGCTTCGAAATAGACTTCCGCGATCAGCCGTTCATCGAGCCATTGGGTGAACGTCTTGCGAAATCCCTCGACCATCGCGCCGACGCCGACATTGGTCGACAAAGCGAGCAGCAGCGCCATCAACGCCAGCGACAGACCGGGGAGTTGCTGCTGGCTGTCGGCCCAGAACCATTGCGCGAGCGGTGCGGACGACGTTTTCTCGCCGAGGCGCAAAGCGCCAGCGAGCAATAGCGGCAACAACAGCGCCGCGCCAAGGAGCAGGCCGGCGATCCCTCCGAAAGCCGCATAAAGCCCCTTGCCATAAAGAAAGGCGACCAGAGCCGCGGCCAATCCAAAACAGCCGAGAATGGACCGGCGCCGCAGAAATATTTGCTCCGCCCGACCCCAGGCGAAGGGCTGCGCCGCGATCAGAACCGGCAAGTGAAAAGCCTTGAAAAGGCCCCCCGCCGCCGCAGCCAGCGCGCCGATCACAGCGATGCCCAGACCTGAAATCCACCAAGCCGGATCGAGCGTGAGCCGTCCCGCGACCCGCACCCCATAGAGCCCATCGAGACTTGCGGCCATATCGGGCAAAAGCGCGGCGGCGAGCCCATAGCCAAGGCCCATGCCCGCGCCTCCGGCGATCAGCGCGAGCAGCGTCAGTTCGCCGAACATGGCGGCGACGAGAATCCGCGCCGAGACGCCGACCGAGCGCAAAGTGCGCACCATCGCGAGGCGCTGTTCGAAAGCCAGGCCGAAGGCGGCGTGAACGATGAAAAGGCCGACGAGAAAAGCGAGCAATCCGAAGGCTGTGAGGTTCAGATGGAAGCTGTCGGTGAGCCGTCGCATGTCGCTGGCCTCCTCGCGCGGGGGGAGGACGCGGAGCGCATCGCCAGCGACCCCCGCGAGCGACGGGACGCCATCGCCGGAACTCTCCTTGAAGATCAGGCGGGACACTTGCCCGGTCCTGTCGAGCACTGCTTGAGCGACGCCTATATCGACCACCAGAATGCCCGGCGACGCCCCGGAGAGCGCCTTGATCGGAGGCAGCGTCTTGCCGCCATCGACGACGATCGAGGCGCCTTCCGGCGCCGCCAATTCGCGCAATGTCTCGGGCGCGACGATCGTTCGCCCCGGCGGCTCGAGAAAGTCGCCGAGCGCATTTTCGTCGGTCACGCCCGCGAACTCGGTTCCGCGCGGCAGCGACAAAGGCTCGATTCCGATCAACTGGAATGGCGCGCCGCGAATCCGGATCGTTCCTTCGAGCACCGGCGAGACCTTCCAGCCGGCCAGCCGCAGCTTGACGAACAGGTCTTGCGAAATCAGTCCGCCGCGCGCTGCGACAAGGCTTTGTACGCCAGCGGTTCCAAACAGAGAGGCGGCGCGGTCATAACTCGCGCGCGCATGCTGGTTCAGAGCCTGGACGCCGCTCCAAAGCGCCGTCGCGATCGCCAAGCCGACGAGAAGCGCCGCAAAATTGGCCGGATGCCGGCGCCAGTGGCTCAGGAGCGCGACGAGCGTCCAAAGAAATGGTCTCACAGCTCTTTGATCACTCCCGAGCTGAGTTTCACTTGCCGTTCAAGCCTGGCCGCCAGGCGTCTGCTATGCGTGACCATCAAGAAAGCGCAGCCGGTTGCGGCGACGACTTCGATCGCCAGCTTGATGAAATCGTCGCCAGTGGCTTCGTCGAGATTGCCAGTGGGCTCATCCGCCAGAAGCAGACGCGGACGCGCGGCAAGCGCTCTCGCAATGGCCGCGCGTTGCTGCTGCCCACCGGATAGCTGTTCGGGATAACGTTCCGTGAGATTTCCCAATCCGAGACGCTCGATCAGCTCCTCTTGCCATTTCGGATCGAAACGACCGGCCAGACGCGCCTGGAAAGCGATATTGGCGCGGATCGTCAGACTTGGAATCAGGTTGAACTGCTGAAACACGATGGCCAATGTTTCCCGCCTGAGCGCGGCGAGGCCGAAGTCCGAAAGCGCGGCGACAGCGACGCCGTTGACAAAGATTTCGCCCGCGTCGGCTTCATCCAGTCCCGCAATGAGATGCACGAGCGTGCTCTTTCCGCAGCCGGATTCCCCCATTATGGCGATGCTCGAGCCCGCATCGAGCGAAAGATCGACGCCCTTCAGAATGGCGAGCGGCCCCTGAGGCGTCACAAAACTCTTCTTCAACCCGATGACGCGCAGCAGCGACGTCGCCGCTGCTGCGTCTGCCTTGGAAAAGCTCGTCCCGGTCGGAGCGGTGCTGCTCAAGCTTTAGCGCCCTTGTTGCGCGCCAGTCTTAGCACTTCCGAACGGCCGGCCGATAACGAAATATCGGTCCCGCGCGCAATCTCGGGGCCGCAGCCAGCATCTGCGCAACCTCGCGATGGAAACGCTGGCGAAGCAGCGGCCACGCCCCCATCTAACTGGGAAGAATAATGCGGTGACGCGCGCGTTGCGTTGTGGCGCTTATCGCCGCTTTCTGGATAGCGGTTTTCGGGCCTGCCTCGGCCGGCGGTGTTGGCCTAGCGCCTTGATGCGGGTTCCGCGCCTTATGTGATCTCGGTGGTCTGGACCGCGCATATCGGACTGGACCGCCTTCTGGGCTTCGGTCTCAAACATCCGGCGGGCTTTGCATTCACACATCTGGGCGCACGCAAGACGGCCTTGGGGAAGACGCTCGGAAATGCCGATCGCTGAAGAACGGGGCTGAGAACGCTGCAGCGTTCTGACGCTTCACCTCGCAACGCGTCGAAAATAGTCTCCGACGTTGCGCGCAAATCAGGAGATCGAACTGATGCAGGTCTCAATGCGCCGGCGTCGCATGTAAAGCAAAGCAGCGCCAGAACATATTCTCTCCTTTCGCGCCCTTATGCCTGCGGCCGCGACGAGTCGACCTCCGCCTGTCATCGGCCGCAGCGACGGGGACACGAACCTTACCACCGATTTCGACGCAGCTCGGCCTCACAACATTTACGAAACGGTCTGGCGCGTCAATTATAGCATTCTGTTTTAGAAGCTTTTTCCCGCCGTTTCGATCCCGTCCATCATCATTCCGGTGAATCATCCGCCATCTCGGCAATGCGACTGTCGGCGCGGCGCAGCCGCCGGCAAAGCTCGCGATTCATGTTCAGCATCACCATCACATAGGCGTGAATGTCGGCCTTGTAATAGGCATAGAGGTTTTGGGCCGTGAGTTCGTAAAGCGCGATCGGGCTTTCCGCGATGACTGTGGCTGATCGATTCTGCATTTCGATAAGCGTCATTTCGCCGAAAAAATCACCGGGCCCGAGAACCGCCATGCGAATCTCGCGCCCTGATTTTCCGCGTTTGCTCACCCCGAGCTGGCCGGCGCGAACGATATACATTGAGCGCCCCGGTTCGCCTTCGGATACGACGCGGGCGCCGGTGTCGAAGCGCCGTTCGACCAGCATTGAGATGAAGAGATCGAGACTTGCGTCCGAGAGACCGCCGAAGAAAGGGGTCGAGACCAAGAATGCTTTCAGATCGGGCGAGCTGACAGCCATAGACTTAATATACGCGCCCCTTTGGGGACTTGAAAGCGCGTTATCGCCTTCGGCTGACAACGCGACGGCTCTCCATGCGGCGCTTGTCCGCCCCGAATCTGCGAGCGTTCCTGATGAACGCGCGGAAGATGCAAAGCTGTTCCGGTATGAACTGGGTCACAGCCGGCAAGCGGCGTTCCGACATATCCTCCCCGATAAGACAGCCTGTCGTTTCGGCTATGTCGCAATTCGGTTGTGCGTGCGCCCGGCTTGACGGCGCAACAGGGATCCGTGGCGGCGATGTCAAGAACGGGGCGGTCGATTTCGACCATCACTCGATCGTCCAGGAGGCCGTCATGTTCATGAAAACCCCTCTCGTCGCCATCGTCGCGCTGACAACGCTTGTTTGCGCCGCGCATCGGACTCGCGCGCAGGAATTCAACGCAGAGCGGCATTATTCCGTCTCGTTTCTCGCCTGCGACAGATCCGGCCGTTGCGAGCGCATGAAGCGGCCGCTCGACGCCGACAACGAAATCGCCTGCATGCTAAAGGCTGGCATGGTCGGCGCCGTCGAATGGCTCAAGGAGCGTCCTGGCTGGAAGCTGTCCGAGATGCATTGCGGCGCCGACGGCGAGGCCTATCTCTGAGCCGCCAGCACGGAACGCATCCGGCGCGCTGCGTGCAAGGTCCACGCGAGGGACTATGCGCTGACGCAGGAACGCGGCGCTGCGGAGCGTCATGGACAGGAGGCTGGTCGGGACAGCTCAAATCCGCGGCATGTGATTTTGTGCGGTTCTCATCGTGATCGAGTCACAGATCGGCTCTCGTGGCCGACGATTTTTTTCCCGTGATGATCATTGCGCCAGACGAACGAATGGCGGCGGCTCAAACGATCCGGCGTCGCCAGCGTGAGCGGAGCCGAGCCACCTCCTCCCGGCAAATGGACGATGTCCTCCAAACCGGGGCGCGATCTTGCCTGCGCGTGGGAAAAGCTGGAGCGTTGGCGCCGACCTTACAGCGAGAATCGCCGACACGAGACCATCGCCGATAGACCGCCGATCTCTTTGCGCGATCGCTGTGGCTCATTCGGCTCACCGCCGCGACAAGGTGCGGAAATCTCTTTCCGTTAGCGGCTCCGAACATGGGATCGGAGCAAGGGCCGGTGCGTCGAAGACGGATGAGCGACGAGCCAAAGATCATCCCGCAGCGCGAATGCAGGCGAGGCTCTGGTCGAATTTCATGACCGCCGCGCATCCAAACATTTGGCATTCTTCGCGGACGAACAGAATCGCACTCGAAAGCTCAGTGAATATGCCGCCCTTGCGCCCGCGCCTTTCGCGAACGACGAAGGATCGTTCCCGATCGAGACTGATCATGAACTCGAGTGGCGAAAAATCGCCGAGGTGAAGATGGGCGGTGGCGTTCATGGTCGGCTCCTGCATCGCTCTGCGTGAAGTCGGTCGCCATACGGGCTCGATATGAGAACCGTGCGACCCGGCCAGCAGTTGAGCATTTGCAGGCATTCGATGATGTGGTCTCCGTCACAGCGGGCGAACAAAAGCCGCCGTCGCCGGCCATGTTCACGCTCAAGTGATGGATGGGATCAAATCGTCAGGGCTGCTCCGTTGGCCCTGCCCCGATGACAAGGGTCAATGCGCCAGAGAAAGCCGTCGTCTCAGCCGCCGTTGGGCAGAAGCGCCTCGAACTGTTCGGGCGTGAGATAACCCGTGACCTTCGCGCCCCTGCTGCGCTGGTAGCCCATGATGGCCTCACGGGTAAGGGGACCCATGATCGAGTCGATTGGCCCCGTATACAGGCTCATGTCCCGCAGACGCTCCTGGATGCGCTCGCGCTGCCTCTTGCCGAGCAGCTTTTCGTCGATCGGAGCGGAGGCGGCGACGGATCCTTGCTCCGAGGCGTTCGCCGTCACGGTTTGCGCCTTTGCGAGTTCGGCCTGCGCCTCAGCCTTCGCCTTCGCAGCTTCAGCCTCCGCGCGCGAAGCTTCGGCTTGCGCTCGTTGCGTTTCCGTCTTCGCCTTTTCCAATTCTACTTTCGCCTGCTGGAGCTGGAGCCGGGCGGCGTCCGCCTGAGCCTCGTCATCAGGGGCCCGTCGCTCGGATTCGGCGCGGCCTTTTTGTTTGTTTTGCGCAGCGCCCCCCGCGCCCGTTTCAAGCTTGGTCTGAAGCGAATCCGCGCCAGACGACGCAACGCTTTCCGGCGCGGGGCTGGGCTTCGCCAGACTGACTTCCGCGGGAACCCCAAAAACGGCCCCGACGTCGGCGGACGCCGCCTTGACAAGGTCCGCGAGACTTGGCGCCGGTCGCTGGAGCGCTTTTGCGACGGCGTCAGCCGCTTGCGCGCTCACCATATCGATGCGGGAGACGGATACTTTGGACGAGGACGAAAAGACCGTGACCACGGAGGTCGGATTTGCCGTCGCATACTGCGGGCGCGCATCGAGTCCGGCGATCGCGGTCTCGAAATTCGGCGCCGTCATCAATACGATCACAGCTCCCGCCTTGGCCTTTCCGACGATTTGAGCGACGGAGGAAATGGAAATGCCGCGGGAGAACAGATCCGTGGAAACGCCCAATTCCGTGTTCACGGGGAGGAAATAACTCTGGCCGCCCGCCGCGACGAGGTGGCCCATGACAAAGGCGACGGCCAGGTCCGCATCGCTCGTCTTGCGGGAGAAATCCAGAAGATTGGCGCGGGCGCGGGCATTGGTCGGGTTTGCGCTCAGGAGGACGTCGAAGCCCTTGGCTTGCAGCGCCTCGGCGATGTCGCTCGCCTGCTTGGCGCTCACATTCGACTTTTGAAATTTCTGGTAGTCTTCGCCGACCATCACCAGGGCGACCCGCCCCCCGGCCTCGGCCCGCCAGGGCGCCAAAACCGCAACCAGCGCCATGAAAGCGGCCGCCACGGCTATTCGGCGGCGAATCCGCCGCTCGACGCTCGCAGCGCGCTCCCCGGAGCGCCAAGCTGGCGTCCAAAACCGAATGATCCCTGCGCCAAAAGAAACCATCGCGCTACAACCGGATTTGGTTTAACCTTCGCAAGGCAATTTGAGCTGGCGAGCCGTCCATCCTGTGGGTAATCCGATGGGCCTAG
>NZ_JAYSBG010000157.1:0-7901 GCF_041915505.1 Rhodoblastus sp.
ATTCGGTTTCGCCGTGGCGCAGGCCGAAGGCGACGCGGAACACGAACGGCGGGCGCTTGTCGGTGACGAGCGGCGTGACGGTCAGCGGCGTCGCGGCCTTTCTGGCGAAATAGCCGCCGATCGGCCCCCACAGAATGGCGGCGTCGATCTCGCCGGCGACGAGATCGTTCAGCGCGTCCTCGGCCGGGGAATCGAAGCGTCGGTCGACCAGCAGCGAATAGCTTTTGACATGGTCGTAGACGCCCAGCGCCATCAGATGATCCACCGGCGGGGTGGCGGCGATGACGCCGATCTTCGCGCCCTTCAGGCGCGGATCCTCAAGGCGGTCCACGCCATCGAGCGGGCCGCCCTTGCGCGCGATCAGCACATAGGTCGAGGCGTAATAGGGATTGGAATGATCGACCAGGTCGGATTGCGCGGCATAGCCGATGACGACGTCGCACATGTCGGAGCCCAGCGTGTTGCGCACGAAGCCCGGGCCCGCCGGCATCCAGAAATAATGCAGCGGCAATTGCAATTCCGCCGCCACCAGTTCGGCGATCTTGTTCTCGAAGCCTTCCTTGGCCTTGTTGGAGAAGGGTAGGTCGGCCGGTGCGGCGCAGACCCGCAGGCGGTCGCGCGAGACCAGGTCGGGCCTGGTCTGCGCCAGGCCCGGAATTGGAGACAACAAAGCGGCAAGGCAGATCAGCGCCCTGCCTGCGCGTCGGGTCTTGCGCGCGGGGATCATGGCCGCGAGATCAGCTCGTGCCCATGCAGGAATCCTGCGCCGCCTGCCAAGCCGCGGATTTGGAAGCGTGGTCCGCGGGCCTGTTGCGGCCCAGCGCATCGTCCGAGCGGGCCCTGAGATAAGTGTAGATGTCGTCGAGGTAGCACATGACGTTCTTGTCTTCGCCGAGCGAAGGCATGACCTTTTCCTGGCCGCCCGCGAGGTTCTTGCGCCCTTGCGCGACCGTCGCGAGGAAGGTTGCGTAATCCAGCGTCTTGAGGGAGTCGATCAGCGCCGGGGCGTAGCTGGAGCCCATGCCGTCCGGCCCGTGGCAGCGGAGACATTCGGCATTGTAGCGCTGGAAGCCGGAATAAGTGGGCCAGTCAACCTTGCCTTTGGCGTCGATATTATAGGTCGGATTGCCGTCGGCGTCGAAATAACGGCCGTCCTTTTCGCTCGCCGGCTGCTTGGGGTCGGCCTGTGCGACGCCGACGAAGACAAGCGCTGCGCAGAGGGCCGCCAAGGACGATGCGAGCCGCTTGGTCGAGGCGAGACGGGCTGGTTTTTCAGAAACGAAAGCTTTCACGACGCGAGATCCATCCGTATTTTCCGTCCGCCGCAGCATCGCTTACGCCTGCCCGTGTCGGGCGGCTCCAAGTATTGACGCCGAATGAGACTTGAACATGTCTGACTGAACAAGAAGCCGGGCGGGTCTTGCGACGCGCCCGGCTCGGATGCAGGCCGAAGGTCACTCGGGGAGGGCGAAGACCGTCAGCGTTCCACCGAGGGAGGTGTAGTTGCTCAGGGCCGCATAGCCGCCGACCGCGCCGAGACCGGCGTGGGGATCGGTCAGGCCAGCCGCGAGGCCGATGCCGGCCCAGCCGCCGACGCCGGACAGAACGGCCACATATTGCTTGCCCTTATGCTCGTAGGTCATCACGTTGCCGATGATGCCCGACGGGGTCTTGTACTTGTAGAGCAGCTTGCCGGTCTTGGAGTCGACCGCCTTCAGGTAGCCTTCGAGCGTGCCGTAGAAGACGATGTCGCCAGCCGTCGCCAGAGCGCCGGACCAGACCGAGAACTGCTCAGGCAGCGACCAGACGATCTTGCCCTTGGTGGCGTCCCAGGCGATGAAATTGCCCATGTTCGAGCTGCCTTCCGGCGGGAACATCGACAGAGTCGCGCCGACGAAGGGCTGTCCGGGCGTGTAGCTCACGCGGAACGGCTCATAATCCATGCAGACGTGGTTGGTCGGCACGTAGAACAAGCCGGTCTTCGGCGAGAAGGCGGAAGGCTGCTGATCCTTCGTGCCGAGCGCCGCCGGGCAGATGCCCTTGGAGTTGACGTCTTCGCCGTTCTGCTCGGTCGAATAGCGGCCAACCACCATCGGACGTCCGAAGGTCGGGCTGCTGCGGTCCATATCGACCTTGGTCGCCCAATTGACGGCCGGATCATATTTCTCCGCGACGAGCAGGTCGCCATTGGTGCGGTCGAGCGTATAGCCGAAGCCGTTACGGTCGAAATGCACCAGCAGCTTGCGCTCCTTGCCGTCGATCTTCTGTTCGACCAGCGGCATTTCATTGATGCCGTCATAGTCCCACTCGTCGTGGGGGGTCATCTGATAGACCCATTTGGCCATGCCGGTGTCGGGATCGCGGGCGAAAATGGTCATCGACCACTTGTTGTCGCCCGGGCGCTGTTTCGGGTTCCAGGTCGAGGGGTTGCCGGAGCCGTAATAGATCAGGTTCAGGTCCGGGTCATAGGAATACCAGCCCCAGGTGGTGCCGCCGCCGATCTTCCATTGATCGCCCTGCCAGGTCTTCAAGCTGGAATCCTTGCCGACCGGCTTGCCGAGCACGGTGGTCTTTTCCGGGTCGAACTTGATCTCATCGTCCGGACCGACCGAATAGGCGCGCCAGATGCGCTTGCCGCTGTTGATGTCATAGGCGGTGACGCTGCCCTGCACGCCGAATTCACCGCCCGAAATGCCGACAATGACCTTGTCCTTGACCGGCATGACGGTCGCGGTATTGGTCTCGCCCTTCTTCGGGTCGCCGTTGACGGCGGTCCATACGACCTTGCCGCTCTTGCCGTCGAGCGCCACAACGGTGGTGTCGGCCTGATGCAGGAAGACCTTGCCGTCGGCATAGGCGAGACCGCGGTTGACGGTGTCGCAGCACATCACAGGAATGACGTTCGGATCCTGCTTGGGCTCATATTTCCAGATGATCCGGCCCTCGTTGTTGAGATCGAGGGCATAGACGATATTCGGGAACGGCGTGTGGACATACATCACGTCGCCCACGACGAGCGGGGCGCCTTCGTGACCGCGCAACACGCCGGTCGAGAAGCTCCAGGCCGGCGCCAGCTTGCCGACATTGCTGGCGTTGATCTGGTTCAGTTCAGAATAGCGGGTATTTGCGTAATTGCCTGTCTGAATCACCCATTGCTTGGGGTCCTTTTCATTTTTCAGGACTGATTCATTGGCGTACGCCGACGCGCTGAGCGCCAGAGCGGTAGCAGACAGGAGAGATGCGTAAAGCCTCTTCATGGGGGGTCCTCCGAAACGCAACGGCGTCCATATTTTCTTTCGGCTGCCGATGTATTGGCCGCGTTGGGCCAGATTTTACGTCGTCCTTCGACAAAAGGCGTAAAGGTTGCCGGTCTGTCGATTTCACGGGCGCGGCCATTTTTTATGACAAAAAAAATGTACAGTCGGCTTTGCGCCCTCGCAACGCGCCGCGCTGCTTCCCGATTATTATATTTGGCTTAGAGCCTTCGGTATGAATGCATTTTAGGCGCGCCGGGCGGGCTGTTTTCATTTCGCGAATGCGAGATGATTATTCCCATTCCAGTTCATGATAGGCGGCGATTGCATTGCGCCTGTTGAAATCGTCGAACAATTCCCACTTGTCGCGCTCCGACCGCGCGGCCTTGTCGGCGGCTTCCTGCATGGTCTCGCCGGCCCGGATCGAAGCGCGCACGTCGTCGCGCAATGTGGAAAGATAGGTATCCACACGCTGCGCGGCTTCGGGCCAGGGCATGGCGGCGGGACCGTGGCCGGGGACGATCCGGGCGGCGGGGCGCTGCTCCAACTGTCGCAACACGGCGAGCCAGCCGTTGAGATTGCCGTCCAGCGCCGGGACGTGGCCGGCAAAGATCAGATCGCCCATGAGCCAGGTCCCGGTGGCCTCGTCCAGGACGGTCAGGTCGCAATTGGTGTGGGCGGGCGGCCAGGCTTCGAGCTTGAGCGGCCGGTCGCCCAGATCGATGGTCTGCGGCGAATCGACCAGAACGGTCGGAATGACGACGCGCGTGCCGGCGAAGATCGCGTCGCCGAAATCCTTGCGCGCATGGCGGAGATAATCCTCGGCGTGGGTTCGCAGCGCCTCTGGGAGATTTTTGTGGCCTATGAAAATGGCATTATCGCCTAAAAAAGCGGCAGAGCCGAAAATATGATCTGGATGGTCGTGAGTCAGGATCACATAGCCGATCGGGAGATCGGTTTTTTCGCGGATTGTCGCCCGCAATCTTTGGCCCGCAAGGTAGCTGCCGCCCGTATCGACCACCGCGACGGAATTTTTCCCGATGATGAATCCGGAATTGCTGATCTGGCCCGCATTTTGTATGTTGGCTAACGCATACGGCCCGACGACGACATAGACGCCCGGCGCCGTCTGCTCCGCGACAAAAGGTCTCGCGGCTTCGACTGGCGCTTGCGCCGGCTGAGCCAGGCTGGAGGCCAAGAAAATCTGCGCGGTGAGAATGCCGGAGAGTAACGCCCGTTTCATCCTTCCCCGCCGCAGGGCAGGGACGCGCTGAAGCTTGGAGTCTCGTAGTCCTTTGAGCCCGTTGGCGCATGGGCGCCGCTGGGGAAACTGGAGGAAGGCATGTCTGTTTTCACCGCCGTGGTCCTGGTTTGCCAGTTATCCGTCCCGCCGCAGGCTTGCGACGAGACCAAGGCGATCGACGTCATCTCGACGCGCGTCGAGAATGAATTCGCCTGTATGCGTGGGTTCCAGGAGACCATGGCGCGCGGCGCGCTGCGCGAGGGTCTCGGGGAAACCGTCTATATGAAGACGCAATGTGTGCGGCGCGAAACGACTTCTACTGCTGCGAATGAGTAAAACGCGACGCCGCGTGCGCCGCAATATGTTTTGCTTCGCTTTTTCGCCGGAGGTTCTGAAATTGTCCTTATAATCGGCCGTGGCGATTGCGCGGAAAGTTGCCAGCGACTTTAATGGGAAAGTATTCCTTCCCATTCAAAGGTTCTATTCCATGAAGACGCGTGCAGCTGTCGCCTGGAAGGCGGAAGCGCCTCTCACCATCGAAACAGTCGATCTGGCGGGGCCCAAGGCGGGCGAAGTGCTGGTCGAGATCATGGCGACCGGCGTGTGCCACACCGACGCCTACACGCTTTCGGGCCTCGATTCCGAAGGCAAGTTCCCGGTCATCCTCGGCCATGAAGGCGCGGGCATCGTCCGCGAAATCGGCGCCGGCGTCACGTCCGTGAAAGTCGGCGATCATATCATTCCGCTCTACACGCCGGAATGCCGGCAGTGCAAAAGCTGCCTGTCGCAGCGCACCAATCTTTGCACCGCGATCCGCTCCACCCAGGGCCAGGGCCTGATGCCGGACGGCACCAGCCGCTTCTCCTGCGCGCCCGCCGGCGGCAGCAATGATATCCTGTGGCATTATATGGGCTGCTCGACCTTCTCGAACTTCACCGTCCTGCCCGAGATCGCCGTCGCCAAGGTGCGCGAGGACGCCCCCTTCGACAAGATCTGCTACATCGGCTGCGGCGTCACCACCGGTCTCGGCGCTGTGATCTACACCGCCAAAGTGTGGCCCGGCGCCAATGTCGTGGTGTTCGGCCTTGGCGGCATCGGCCTGAACGTCATTCAGGGCGCGCGGATGGTTGGCGCGGACAAGATTGTCGGCGTGGACCTGAACCCTGGCAAAGTGGAGATGGCCAAGAAATTCGGCATGACCCACTTCATCAATCCGAACGATGTCGGTCGCGACAAGGTGGTGGAGGCGATCGTCGACGTCACCGGCGGCGGCGCGGATTTCGCGTTCGAATGCGTCGGCAATATCCACACCATGCGTCAGTCGCTGGAATGCTGCCATCGCGGCTGGGGCACGTCGGTTCTCATCGGCGTCGCGCCCTCGGGCCAGGAAATCTCCACCCGTCCGTTCCAGCTCGTCACCGGCCGCAACTGGCGCGGCTCGGCCTTCGGCGGCGCGCGCGGCCGCACCGATGTGCCCAAGATCGTGGACTGGTACATGGAGGGCAAGATCAATATCGACGATCTGATCACCCACACCATGCCGCTGGAAAAGATCAACGACGCCTTCGATCTGATGCACAAGGGCGAGTCGATCCGCTCCGTCGTGGTCTACTGATCCCACATTTCCCGTCGAGGACGAAACGCCGTCGGCCGGCCCGGCGGCGTTTCGCTTTTCCGGCGGCTGTTTGACGGCGGCTTCCGCCGCGCCGAAGATTGCGGCAGGCGATTCGCGGCGCCGGAACGGGAGAGGGCGTGAGCGGCGATCCGGCTTCATACGACCTTTTCGTGATCGGCGGCGGGATCAATGGCTGCGGGGTCGCGCGCGACGCGGCCGGACGCGGCTATCAAGCGGCGCTGGCCGAACAAGGCGATCTCGCCGAAGGAACCTCCTCGCGCTCCACCAAGCTCGTCCACGGCGGCTTGCGTTATCTCGAACATTTCGCCTTCGGCATGGTGCGCGAGGCTCTTCGCGAGCGCGAGACGCTGATGAGCATCGCGCCGCATCTGGTCCGGCCCCTGCGATTCGTGCTGCCGGTCTTGCCAGGCGGTCGCCCGGCTTGGCTGTTGCGGTTTGGTCTGTTCCTTTACGACCATCTCGGCGGCCGCGAAAAACTTCCGGGGACGGAGGCGCTCGATTTGCGCGATGTCCCGGAGGGCGCGCCGCTGCGGCCGAGCTTGCGAAAGGGCTTCGCTTTTTCGGATTGCCGCGTCGACGATTCGCGTCTCGTCGTGCTCAATGCGCGCGACGCCGCCGACCGAGGCGCGACGATCTTCACGCGGACCCGAGTCTTGCGCGCATGGGCGGAGCAGGGGGCGTGGCGCGTTGTTCTCCGCGACGCGACGGGGGGAGATCGGGAGGTCGCGGCGCGACTGATCGTCAATGCCGCCGGCCCCTGGGCAGGCGCCGCGCTCGGCGCCGTTCTGGGCGTGCAGGCGGCGCCGCGGCTGCGGCTGGTGCGCGGCAGCCATATCGTCACGCGCAAGCTTTTCGACCACGACAGCGCCTATCTGTTTCAGGCCGGCGACGGGCGGGTGGTCTTCGCAATCCCCTATTGCGACGATTTCACCTTGATCGGCACGACCGATGCGGATTTTTCCGGCGCGCCCGACGAGGCGGCGATCACGCCGGATGAGATCGCCTATCTCTGCGCGGTTGCGAGCGGCTTTTTCGCTCGGCCGGTCGGGGCAGGCGACGTGGTCTGGTCCTTTTCCGGCGTGCGGCCTTTGCGCGACGACGGCGCGGGCGATGCGGCGCAGGCGAGCCGCGATTATGTCCTCGACGAGCGGCGCGTCGAGGGCGCGCCGCTGCTCAGCATTCTCGGCGGCAAGCTGACGGCGTTTCGTCATGTCGCCGAACAGGTCGCGGATCGCGCGGCGCTGAGTCTCGGCGCGCGCGGAAAACGCTGGACCGCCGCCGCCCGCCTGCCCGGCGGCGACCTGTCGCGCGGCGATCTCGCCGCTTTCGCGCGCGACCTTGTGGCGCATTATCCCTTCCTCACGGCGCGCGAGGCGGCGCGACTCGCCGGCGCCTATGGGACTGTGGCCGGGACGATCCTCGGCGCCGCGAAAAAGCGCGAAGACCTCGGTCGCGATTTCGGCCTCGGCCTGAGCGAGGCGGAAGTCGAACATCTCGTCACCCGCGAATGGGCGCGAACGGCCGAGGACATTTTGTGGCGGCGCTCCAAGCTTGGCCTGTGGGCGCCGCCTGAAATGGCCGGCGCCTTGGACGAATGGCTGGCGACGCATTCGGAGGGAGCGTGATGACGCATTATGTCGGCGCGATCGATCAGGGCACGACCAGCACCCGCTTCATCGTTTTCGACCGCGCCGGCGCCGTCGTCGCTTGCGCGCAGCGCGAGCATCGCCAGATTTATCCGCAGCCCGGCTGGGTCGAGCATGACGCC